>DAOUUM010000420.1 GCA_030668165.1 Candidatus Heimdallarchaeota archaeon | reverse complement strand
TGTGATGGCCTTTTGGGAAGGATTGAACAAGAACAGACTTGCTAGAAGATAGAATCAATTTGAAATTGCTATTGACGCGTCGAGAAAAATCTTCTCAGATAGATATTTAATACTCTACGATAAAGAAGAATAACAAGATGATCTACAAGACTCCAGAATGGATGTATCAATCAATCAAAGGCGTATTCAAATTTATGATGCGTATGACATATGATGTTAAAACCTATGGTGTTGATAATCTAGATGAAATTGATAATAATAAGGGGTTCATTTTGGCTGCAAACCATGGTTCAATAGTGGATGCCCTTGTGATGGGACTTGAAATTGACTCGCATCGGGTGAGATTCTTGGGAAGACAGAGAACCCTTTGGGGTAATCCTGTATTTGGAAAACTAAATGATATTCTGGGTACTATACCAGTTCCAGAACGACTTGATAAGGAAAAATCCTCTGTAATCGAGGTTACTGTAAAATCACTAAAAGACAGAGCTTGTGTTGGAATTTTCCCTGAAGGTGCTATTCTTCAAAGAAGGAAGAAATTTGAGGGGAAAACTGGGACTGCACGAATCGCCCTTGAAGCTGGAGTTCCCATAGTGCCAGTTGGTTTGTTAGGTACTGATGGACTCTGGCCTTATGGTGCCAAGATGCCAAGACTGGGCAGAAAGGTAAAGATGTATGTGGGAGAACCGGTATACTTTGACGATTATCATGGTTTGCAGGATAATTTTGAAGTTGTGAGATATGTCCGAGATCTTAGCATGCAGTCCATACGTAAAGTATCTGGCTGGTATAATGTACCTAAAAAAGATATTGTAGAGCTATACAATTATTATAATAAATTACCAAAACCCACAATCTAAACTACTATAATTGTTACAGTTTCTTTAATTCCAGGTAATGATCTGATCTCATTAGTAACCAAGGGTTTTAGCTTTTTAGCATCCTCTATAGATATTTTGGCTACCAGATCATAACTACCCATGACGATAAACGCCTCAATGATTTCAGGTATTTCTCTAACTTTGGCCAGAATTTCATCCTCTTTTCCGAGTTGTGTGTTAATTAAAACGAAAGCTTCAGTTGCCATCAATTTATAATTAAATGTTTATTTATGAATTATTGCTAGTGATTATAAAAATTTACGTATTATAGTATTCAAATCAATTCAATTAGATATTTTTACGTGTAGAATAGGCAAGTAATAAAATAAGAGATTAATTGTAGTATAATTGGGAATGGATAAATCTAAAACATTGAAGTCAATATACAAAGGATTGCTCAAAGAAATTGGGAAAAAACAAACGATATCTCCAGAAAAAATGACTGAAATTGAAAATAGTACAGATTCTAACATGGCCAAAAATATTGGTAATAACTGGGCTATGCTACCTGCCACTGGACCCTATGTACTTTCTCTATTTATAATTTTTAATTATACACTTGTTCCCTTAGGAATTACTCCAGCAACAGTTATTGATACTACAATTGAGAAGATCAAGGAATATGAGATCGATGAGAAATTATCTGATCTCATGGATATAGCAAAAGAGGGAATTAACAAAGGAGGCGAACATTCATCTGACAAGGTAAAAGAGATAGGTAAATATCTTGGGGACACGGATGATTTGGGCGATAATATTAATGAATTATTGACGAATGGTTTAGTTCGTTCAAAATCCGTACTTGGAAAATCCATTGATTCCAGTAAATCACTACTGGGTAAAATATTTAACCGAAAGAAAAATCAGGAATAATTAAATTTCAGGTAGTTTGTAGGGATATACCTGCAAACAACTCTTGCCTGTGTGTATTGATATCGAGCCCAGATTCAGAATAATTCCACTTACCTTTGGATACGCATTTTTTAACCGTCTTTCATAACTTTCAGCCAGATCATTGGCCTCAGAATGAGCAAAAATATAGTTGAATTCATTTAATACAGTCTAATTACTATTGATACAGTATGAAAAAAGAAAAATTCACAAATTAACAGAAATAAGCAATTACAATTTTTTCTTTATTATTATACTGATCACATTAGTTTGCGACAAAGTATTAATGAATAATATTGTCTCTTCTCATAGTATAGAATTAAAGAGGTATTGTAGTGCAACGTGTTTCAACCGGAATATTCGGTCTAAATGAGGTTCTTGGTGGGGGTTATCCAGCTGAGAGAACAATTCTAGTAGCAGGTCCTGCAGGTGCAGGAAAATCCACATTTGCATTGGCATTCCTGGTGGATGGAGTCCTCCGTGAAGATGAACCTGGCATATACGTATCCTTTGATGAGACCTTGGATAATGTACGTGCCGATGCTTTGTCATTTGGATGGAATCTGGCAGAATTGGAATCAGAGGGACGATTGGCCATGGTCGATGGATTTTCTCGTCGTGCCGGTGTGCAATCTAATGAGAAATATCAGTGTAAACTTGAGATTGATGAGGTCATCACCATGTTAATATCATTAATTGACAATATTGGTGCTGAGAGGGTAGTTATTGATTCTATCACCGCTCTGGCACTTGGACTCGATGATGAGGTACTCCAGAGAAAAGAGATCCTGAAACTATCTGCGGTGATGTCATCCCTGACCTGCACTACATTGATGGTCTCAGAGATGAAAGAGGATGCGGAGATTAGCCGTTTCGGAGTTGAAGAATTTATGGCTCAGGGAGTTATTGTCGTCAAGTATGTATTTGCTAAGTCTGGTAGAAGAACCCTGCAGGTTAGAAAGATGCGGGGTGTTAAGCATAATATGACTGAGTTACCATTTATTATGAGTTCCAAAGGCCTCCAAGTGTTTCCAGAAGAGACATTATATGATCTTTAATCTTGTGCGATTGCTCCGTAGTGGATTAACGTGATTACAAATTCATACATATAATCCCTTTAAAAATTGGAAAACTCGCGACGTAACACATCAATTATCTTTTAAATTAGTTTTGTGTTTTGACATTCGGCGAAGTATTTGGGAAACGTTCGAAATAAACAAATCAAAAGGGTATCAAAAAATCTAGTGATCAATTTCTATGATCAATTAAGTCTAGATTTTGAAAATAACAAGCATGTAGTTCAAACTGTAACAAATGTAAAGGGTAAAGTACAAAGAAACAGGATTGCAGGTTACGTTACTACATTAATGAAACAGATATCCGAAAATAAGATACAGACATTA
>DAOUUM010000255.1 GCA_030668165.1 Candidatus Heimdallarchaeota archaeon | reverse complement strand
TAAGAAAGATTCAAAATATAATAATGCAATGCAACTACTACTTGAGCAGACAAATCCCCCAAATGTGTTCAGAACTGAAAAATCTGCTGTTGAATTAGTTGCTGAGGGTAGAAGCAGGTGAAGGTGGTATATTTAGATACAAATTTGTATATTTCCATGATAAAATACAATGATGATTATTATTCCGCAATGCAAAAAATTATCTCTCAAGCACATCTTCACTTTGTGACTTCCACGATTACATTGGTTGAATTGAGTTCAGTCTTATCACGAGAATTCGATGATCTACAATTAAATCACCTTTTCGATGGTCTTCAGATAGATGATGAGATAAAAGATAAAACAGAAATCATATTATTTATCATCGATTATTTAATATCCAAAACGAGAACAACTATTATACCTGATCCTCAAATAGAATTGCTAAATTATTTCACTCATAAGTTTATGATTAGTCCGATTTATAAGATAGCATTACTAGAATCATCAAAAATTAAACTTAGAACTTTGGATTTAATTCATTTTGGATATTCATTTCATCTTAATACAATTCAAAGAAACAGAGTAGATTACATTCTTTCAGGAGATAATAATTTTATTACAAGTGGGCGATCATACATTGGAACTAAAGATTTCACTTTTATTGATCCTGAAACGATCATTAGCTTAGAATGTAGCTGAGTTGGGATGGATTTCCATAAATAAAACGTTTAAAGATAATCATTGAGAATTTTGGATAATAATTCGATATCTTATGTAGGATTTCCGGTAAATTTACTTGATATTACGGATATAGAGTGTGATACCCTTGATTAGTGCATCCTCAACCTATTTGATTGACTATCAATGCTTTATTAAAATCATCAATATTGATGAAATTCCAGCGTTTAAAGATCTCTTCTATCTTCTCATCAAGGAACCAGGATTCCTTAGGTAAGTAGAATACTCCATTCTCTCCAATCACTAATTCAATTGCCCTATTCCTCAATATACAGGATGTGAGTATAAAAACCATTAGCATAGTTATAATGATAGCTGTTTTATTTTCTTTCGAATATCAAATGTGGGGAGTATCCACTGCGATTACTTTTTTCTTTTAAGTTTATTAATTACAGGTAAAACCATCAAAATCATAACCATTAAGGCAAAATTTGGGGGAGATTCTTCTGTATTAGTGCTACTTGATATATCAGAATTAGTGTTTATTGATGCATCAGTATTCGATGTGTATTCAGATATCACCTCAGTTACCTCCACTGTGACAGAATCAGAGTTCATATTTCCCATATCATCGTATAGATATATAGTGAAATTATAAGTTCCTATACCAAGTCCATCTATGCCAACTACGATTATACCATTGCTCCAATAACTAGTCAAGAAGAACAGAATACCATCCTTGGTCACATTATAAACATCTGGATTATCATCCCCTACATTCCATTTAATATCATTTCCTGTGCTACCTACCTCATAACTAAGATCAGATTCTTGGCTTATTATTTCAGGTAGTACTCTATCAACTTCCACCACATTAGAGGCTTCACTGATACCATCCTGATTTACAGACCTTACCATGTAATAATATGTGTGACCCAAATTTGAATCGGTATCTGTAAATGATAGAGATTCTGAGGTTCCAATCAGAAGAAAATCTTCCTGATCTGTGGCACGATATATTTGGTACTCAATGATCAATTCTTCATCATTTACTGGTTCTGACCATTTAATCTCTATATTATTTTCAGTTAAGGTGGCACTAACAAATTCAGGTCTATCTGGCAGATAAATTAAACCCTTATCTGTAATAATCCATTGAAACTGATCTATTATATAGTCTCTACTAGATAGTGCGGCTATTGAAAATTTTGATGCTCCTGCATCGAAGTTCACAGAACTCTGCAGTGGTAGTTTTGCCCAATTTATCAATAAATCAGAATAGTTTGTTACTGATACACCTTTGAACATATCACTCATATCAGTTACACTTGAGACATTACAGTAGGCAAGTGTCTGATCAAATGAAGATGTTCCGTTGAACATATTAATCATAAGAATTACACTTGAAACATCCCAGTTGTCAAGTGGTTGATCAAATGACGATGCACCGCTGAACATATTACTCATATCAAATACACTTGAAACATCCCATGAATTCAGGGGTTGATTGTATGATGCTGCGTCTTCAAACATGTAATTTGTGAATTGTAGATTTGAAACATCCCAGTTGTCAAGTGGTTGATTGAAGGATGTTGCACCGTGGAACATTAATCTCATAGTTGTTACGCTTGAAACATCCCAAGAATTCAGGGGTTGATTGTATGATGTTGCGTTTTCAAACATACTAGTTGCCCATATCACATTTGACACATCCCAGTTATCGATATTGTAATTAAAGGAAATTGCATCCTCAAACATTTGAAGTAGATATATGACACTTGATACATCCCAACTTCCAATATTTTGATTGAAAGCTGAGGCCCCACTAAACATAGCTTGCATATTAGACACAATAGATACATTCCAGTTTCCAATATTTTGATTGAAAGCCGAAGCTCCTTGAAACATTCCATTCATTCCCGTAACTGCTGAAACGTCCCAATCTCCAATATCTTGGTTGAAAGCTGAAGCCCCGTAAAACATTCCATTCATTTCCGTAACTGCTGAAACATCCCAATCCCCAATATCTTGGTTGAAGGAAATTGCATACTGAAACATATACTCCATATCAGTTATGGTAGTCACATCCCAATTATTAATTACACCACTATCACCTAAATTTTCACAAAAATGAAACATTCTATACAGAATAGTTGTTTCACTTAAGTCTAAGGTATCTGTTGCGGTAAGTACCAAATTTTCACAACCCGAAAAGTAGGAGCCACTATTTCCAAGTTTTAGGGAACCCCATTGTGAGATCTCGATTATTTTTAATCTGTCACCACCAAAGTCGAATTGCCAACCATCAATCTGACCATCAATTGTCACGGTATAGATACCCTCTACTGTATAACTGTGATTATTATTGATATGACCATAAGAGTCGATCGTATCAATAGCCGATCCATCACCCCAATTCACTGTGAAATCATAAATACCATCCGATTCCAAGGGAAGTATGACGTTTGTCGAGATAGATGAACCCCCACTCAGCAATCTAGTATCCCATTCAGAAATGAAGCTATCGACACCATCGATGACAATACTACTATCTGATGTTGAAATGGAATTAACCGGTCCAACAGAGATCAATATTATGATTAATATAATTTTTATTTTCATATTATTCGTATAGATGGAGTAGTAAATGGTATTTAATAATATTTGAGATCATATAAAGGTATGAGAAACTATATTCAAAAATTCATTCAAAAGTGTATAAATATTGTTCTATGAACTGCATCAGACCAACCTGTGGCGTTTTTTACTAAGATGGGTTAATCTAATACTGTATTATAAACTTGAAAATAAAAAATATTTACGTATAGCAGGTGCTATGCGAAATTCACCCTAATGAGAATCATAAGATAAATATTCAGAGATGAGAAGAAACTTAAACAAATTCTCAATTAATGATATAGTGTATAAGATATCTGTACATTCCAGTCTCATACAGCCAATCAGAATACTGATTCCTGATATTTGCATCTGACATAAAAATTCAAGATACTACTAAGAAATCGGATTATCTGAAGTATTAATTAAATTTAGGCGTCGGCTCTATTGATTTTGCTAGGGATATGGTCTGGACCAGTAGTGAAGACACTGGTTTATCCAACTATGATAATAGTGCCAAGTAACCTATTTATCGGAAATCGTAGTTAAAAATACATTTTTTTTAATTATATTGATAAAACAATTTCCGAGATGTGGAATACTTAATTTGTCCCCTATACAATTATTATGTGTGGACACATTTGATACAGATCTAGTAATTAAATCATTTAAAGACAATATTACAGGTTTTGTTCATCTAGATAAGATAAATTTTATTGTTATTTTTGGCTCATTTTCCACAGGCAAGGCACATAGCTTGAGTGATATTGATATATGCGTGAGTATATCAAATTATAATGAATTATCCTCCTCTGAACGATTTCAGATAGCTGCAGATCTCCTGACCAATTTTGAAAAAACGATATCTAGTGATCTTATAGATTTGAGTATTTGGGAGATGCTAAATCCAAATTTACGTTTTAATGTTTTAAAAAATGGTGTGGTAATTTATCATAAATCAAAGAGATATTATCAAGAAATTACATCTCAGACCCTGAAGGTTTACTGGGATCAGAAAGAATGGCATGATAAATTGGTGAATGCAGTTTTTGCTGGAGATGGAAAATAAATGGTTGAAGAAAATATAATTAAAGAAAAATTTATTCTAACAAATAAATATCTCAACAAGATCAAAGATATTGTTAATAACTATTCGATTAATGAGTTCAAAGCAAATACAGACAAACAGATTATTGCTGAGAGAAGTTTTGAGGTGGTCTGTATTTCAATAATTGATGTTTGCACACTTATTCTGTCCAGTCAATCAGAATTGCCAGGAAGCTACGCCGAATGTATGGATATACTTGGAGACAAAGAAATTATCCCCAAACCATTGTCGGAACGTCTAGCAAATGCTGTCAGAATGAGAAATTTTATAGTCCATCAATATGAAAAAATTGATTATGAATTACTTTATAATTCACTTGGTGCCCTGCTAAATGATTTTAATTTGTTCAAAGAAGCAATATCTAAATGGCTAAACCAAGAGCCAAAATAAGTCAGGATCAGTAGTGGAGACACCGGTTTTATCAATAAAGATAATGTATAATTTTGATTGAATTCATAGAACAATAATTACCATTCAGATAGTGTAATCTTAATAATTATATTTATACAACATATCGTTGATAAAACCATAATTTTCATGAATTTACTAACAAATTTTATAGTTTCACGATACTCTAAGTTAAAATTTTGTAATATTTTTGATTTCTTAAAAACGAACATTTTACACACAATAGAATCATTTAAACCTAATTAGATTGGTACTAGATTATAATATGTC
>DAOUUM010000268.1 GCA_030668165.1 Candidatus Heimdallarchaeota archaeon | reverse complement strand
CTGTTTGAAAAATAGTGTATGAGACGAGAATGAAGGTTTTCACAGTATTGTAGCGCTTAAGCCAGAAATTACATTAATTTTTATCCTAATAGCACTTTTTTTCTACAATAAACAAGAAAGAAACGTTTTTCTTTTAAATGCTCGAAGAAATAAACACTTAGAGATAAAGTGACAGAGCAGAATATTAAAACTGAACCGAAGTATGGTCCAAGTACTGATGAAAATGTAGTTCTTGAGGTCAAAAACCTTCGGAAATACTTCGCTATTTTTGATGGGTTTTTCATTAAACGCAAGGTTGCTGATATAAAGGCTGTAGACGGCGTTTCATTCCGATTGCACAAGGGAGAGACCCTAGGAGTTGTCGGCGAGTCAGGTTGTGGTAAATCCACTCTAGCCAGAGCTATCACCTTCCTAGATCGCCCCTCATCTGGTGAGGTCTGGTTTAATGGTGAGGATCTGAGATTAAAACGAGGGAAGGAATTAAGGGCCATAGCCAAAGACCTTACGATGGTATTTCAGGATCCAGCTGCAAGTCTTGATCCCAGATATACAGTTATGCAGTCAATATTGGAACCTCTGGAGATCCACAATTTGGTGGATGAGAAGGAAAAGTATAGTATAGTACGTGATCTGCTGATCAGAGTGGGACTATCTCCCCATCATGCCTATCGTTACCCGCATGAGTTGTCTGGTGGACAACAACAGAGGGTAGGAATTGCACGTGCTTTGACCCTGCAACCCAAGGTGATTATTCTTGATGAACCGGTGAGTGCACTTGATGTGTCTGTGCAGGCGTCTATAATCAATCTACTTGTTAAATTACAGGATGAATTAGGATTTGCATATGTTTTCATTGCACACGATCTGTCAGTTGTTAAAAAAGTGAGTCACAGACTCATGGTACTTTACCTCGGAAATGTTATGGAAATCGGAGAGGTTGAAGAGGTTTTTGCCAATGCATTACATCCCTATACACAGGCTCTGATGAGTGCCATCCCCGTACCAGATCCAACTGTAAAAATAGATCGTATAGTACTCAAAGGAGAGGTACCTACACCCATAAATCCCCCATCAGGCTGTCGTTTCTGCACCAGATGCAGATACGTGAGACAAATATGTTTACTTGATCAACCTCAGATCCAGGAGATTAGACCAGGTCATTGGGTAGCATGTCACTTTGCACGTGAGATCGACGCTGGTAGTCATGTACCAACTGAGGAGCTTGGAGAGGACGATCAACTAGATCAGAATATTGCTATATAAATAAAAAGATAAGAGATTTTAGTAATAACTTTTCATAATAAAATTATTTGTAAATAGATAAGATTAGTCATTATTCTACTTGCATGGAAAACTGTGTATTTCTATTAGTTGTATTTTTAATTTCTTTTCTTACGATATACTGTTACAGGTACAAGTATGAAGGCAAAGAATGCAAAGACACCTGATAATGATAATGCACCCTCATCGGTTATTGTATTATCAGCCACAGTATCCACAGCTATGCTATCGACAACATTATCATCAACTGCATCCTCGGTAAAGCCAATTGTGGGATCGTGAACCATCAATCCATCAAAGTGTTCATATGATAGATAAATTCTGGATTCAGCGTCAGTGCACATGCTGGATACACCAACTTCAGTATGACCATTGGTATCATTTGCCGATTCCTCAGAATCAAAGAAAGCATTACCAAAAGCAAATGAACTGTTTGTACGTACCATCTCCTCATTCTGAGTGGTGAACAGTCTGAAGGATAGGATCAGATTGGAGGTATCTGAGGTGAAAGTATAATCATCTATAACAACATCAAATTTGAGTTGAGCACTCTCAG
Organism: Candidatus Heimdallarchaeota archaeon; assembly: GCA_030668165.1. Classification (GTDB taxonomy): domain Archaea; phylum Asgardarchaeota; class Heimdallarchaeia; order Heimdallarchaeales; family Kariarchaeaceae; genus JAJRQD01. The sequence goes on along the minus strand of DAOUUM010000268.1, from coordinate 3,014 downwards.
CTACATCCATATGCATCCTGAATTGAATGTAGAAATCATCATTTATATTGGTTCCATTGAGTTCTAGAGCCTTGTCATGGGTTGAGGTCAGATTGAAATTAAGATTGGTAGTAACACCATTGGTATCATTGATCAGTTCAAATTCACTGAATTCCCATTCAAGTGATGGAAGGGATACCATAGTATTGTTTACTAAAATTTCTTCTAGATAATCATACTCACCATTATCATTGAAATCCTCACTCTCAAAGATTTTCTCGAGTTGTAATTTGTAAGTAATATTTTCCTCAGAGGGTTGGTAAAAGAAGAAGAAGGGATTGTTTGCGCCTCCAAGAATCTCCACAACTATATTATCTGTGTAAACAGCGATAGTATCCTCTCCCCTGTTCTCTTGTCCAATTCCTGTTGCAGGTGAGACGAAGATCACAGATGCCAAAAGAGCAAGAGTAACGATACTCATCAAAAATTTGTAATTTTTCATTTTTCATATCTCTGCGGTTTGTCCGCAATATAGTATTAGTAATATATTATAAAGTATATCAGTTTTAGCTGACTAGAATATTGTATTCTATTGCATTAGAAACACTTCATTCAAGTCCCTCAGTGTAGAAATCCAGCATTATTACAAACTGATTAGCAATATTTAATGTACTCATGTACCCTGAATGTCAAGTAATAGACATAAACTGAGAAATGTAGTATTTTCGTATAAAACTCACCAATACTCATCCATACTTTGTCTAATTTCATAATTCATTAATATAATATGATAGTATAATCCACACTATCTTAAGAGCTGATGATCTAAAAGGTGAATTTGAAAAGAAAGGAATAAAAGAAATGTGATGCCACATTCTTATAAGGGGATTCTGATTACCAAGAAAATTGCTAAATTTGATTTATGGAAGAAAAATCTACTTGACCTTTCAAGAAGGAACAAGATGGTATTCTACAAGCCAGAGAATAAGAGGTCAATTGAGTTAATAAAAACACCCATGGATAAATTATTCGATCATCTGGTGATTCAGAACAGATCAGTCAGATTTATTGAGATATTTCAGGCATTAAGCAAAAATCAGATGGCTGAGATAGCGGAGGATGAATTGAATGAATACCTTCAGAGACTCCCAGCATTACACGATGCAGCAATTGAGAATCGGGCCATCTCACTCCCATCCAATCATGTGATAACAAATCAGGATGATGAACAACTCGAAAAGAATATAAAAAACCTGGTGAAAAATAACAATCACTCCATCAAGGAGCGAGGTATTAACATATTGTATATCACCTTTGGTCTGTTGAACTGGTTCGATCCTGCAACCAATTCAGAGGCTCATAGTCCTTTAATATTTGTACCGGTCACAATTTCAAGAAAGAACATACTAAATAGTTATGAGATGAGAATCACCGATGATGAACTAAACATAAATGAATCACTATTTCAAAAATTCAGACTATCTGTGGGTGCAGAATTCCCTGAAATTCCAGATTTTCCAAGTGAATTCAATATAGAGACTTTAACCGAGTACTTGCAGGAGGTCTCGGATCTCATCAAGGATCAAAAAGATTGGTTTGTTGAGGAAAGATGTTTTATCGGCCTATTTTCATTCTCCAAAATCAGTCTCTACAAGGATTTGGAAAAGCATGAGAATTCACTCATTGATCATGAACTGATATCTGCAATTGCGGGTATCAGCAATTTACAGATCAACCATAGCCTGATCTCTACGATAGCAGATTTACAAACCGCCCCCATAGACTATTATACCATACTAGATAGTGATTCCAGTCAGTTGACAGCCATTGATTATGCAAAGAATGGAATATCTATGGTTATTCATGGACCACCTGGAACTGGCAAGAGTCAGACCATTGCAAATATCATTGCGGAGTTTCTTGCAGCCAATAAAAGGGTGTTATTTGTGGCTCAGAAGTCAGTTGCATTGGATCAGGTAAAAAAACGATTGGATGACAATCTACTGGGTGAATTTTGTCTTGAGGTTCATTCTCATAAATCAAATAAATCAGAGGTTCTATCCCAGATTATGAGAACAATACAGGCATCTATTGAGCCACAGGAGATTGATTTATCGATTTTTGATAATATTAATCATATCCGTAACAGGTTGAATAGTTACGCTTCTGAAATCAATGAGCCAATGACAATGCTCAGCGATAGTCTGTATCAGAAGGTGGGTGAATACTCCAGTCTGGTCGAGATACCCCTGATTGAAGCTGATATTGATCCGACACATCAACTAAGTAAAGATGATCTCTTCACAATAAATGATTATCTTGTTCAACTCAATGTCCACAAAGCTATGTTCATGGCTGATGACGATATGACCTGGGATGAGTTGGGTATAAAAAATTATGAGACGATAAATCCCAAGAAGATTATTTTCTTTCTCAGCACTCTTTATGAAAATATTGTGGAGTTTTCAGACCTTAATATTGACATATCAAATAAAATCAACATGGAAGAACCATCATGGCGAAGCATTGCTGAATTACACAAGATTTCCAGAAATTTAAGGGATGCGATCCTGCTATTCAGCAAGTTGAATGATGAATTCCTGCGAGATTATGAAGATATTTTCAATGTTGATGTGTACAATACAGATGAATTGAGGTTGATATTTGAGGATCTAAAATTCTATTACACTGCTATAAGCTCTTTCATAAAAGCCAAAGAGGATTTATTGATCAACTATCAATTATTTGATCTTGATGATATAGCAAGGATTCAGAGCATAGATGATTTCATGCAGATTTATTCAGAAGATGCATTATCAATAAATGCCGCAGAAAATAGGGATTTCCTTGATAATAAATATAAGGGATTTTTCAAAATATTCAAATCAGGATATCGTAATCTGATCAGAACATTGAAATCTGCACGCCAGAATTACGAGCAGGATAAATTACCGGATTATCTCGATGAGATTGCTGAGTTTCAGAAGGATTATATCAACAGGGAGATCATTGAGAATCCTGAGGGACTGAAGAAT
>DAOUUM010000514.1 GCA_030668165.1 Candidatus Heimdallarchaeota archaeon | reverse complement strand
GGTCAGTGTGGCTGTGATTAGGGAGGCTCTGGATCAGACAAGCCAGGAACTGATCAAGATACTCGAGAATACAAAGGAGGAGAGATGGACAGAGACAAAAACAAATTTCTATGGAAAAGAGGTAACAATTGAGGAGCAGTTACTGAGTCTGATGCTGCATGATTCAGAACATCTGGGTGAGATCAAATGGATATTCAAAAGAATGGCTGGATGGGATGACAAGGCAATGTACAAGATGAAATAGTACTTACATACAGCTATATTCTACCTAGATTTGAATCAAAGAGGAACAAAATATGGGCGAATATGATTTTTCTCGAAATTTCAAAGGATAACATTAATAATTGATGATCTATAATATTTTCGATGAAAATTGTCAATTCAATTCTCCTATACAAGGTTGAATTGTCAAGTATGTTAATCTATTTTATTTCTCTTTATGTAACAATTAATTTTCACAACTCAGATAATTTTTTAATTTTATACAGTATTCCATCCCTATTAATTATAACGCTTTTCAAGCAGGTCAAAGAGAATATTTCGAAAATATTGCTTACCTACCTCTTTTCATTAAACTTACTGATCTATTTTGAAATAATTAATATTATTGTGATTATCTCATATTTCCTGGTTTCTTATTTTCCAAAAATAAAGATGAAAGAAAATCCGCTTCATCCAGGACCCTTTTTGTGGGATAAATCACAGGATATATTCTTTGTTAAGGATGAGAAATTCAATTATTATGCTGTAAATGAGGCATGGACTAAGTTTACAGGGATCAGTAATGAAGAGGCAAAGGGGATAAGTGACTTTGAGATCTTTGATGATGCCCTGGCTTTGGATTTCAGAAAGAGTGATGAGGAGTTATTGGAGTCTGGCTCAAGTTTGAGTATCAGTGAAGTTCCCAAGGAGGGAAAAAATTATTACCATATGACAATAAAACAGGCTATTAGAAATTCTGATGGGGACATTATAGGCTTATTTGGAACAACCCGGGATATTACATATCAACAAAATGCAATTAAAGAGCTCAAGGAAAAAAATGAGATTGTTGAGCAGCTCCTAAAATTCTCACCAAACCCGATATTTATCAAAAATTTGGATTTAACCTATACCCTAGTTAATCAAGTATATACCAAAGCTCACCAGCAATCACTGGATCAAATCGTGGGTAAAAATGATTATGAACTATTTGATCTGGAGACAGCAAAAATATTCAGAGCAGATGACAAACTGGTCATCGAGAATAAGGAAATATTGGTCAGAGAGATGATTGCCAAGGTTCTCGGGGTAGAACAGCACACAATAGTTACGAAAGGTCCAATTTTTGATCTAGATGGCAAGGTCACTGGCCTTATTGGTATTGCACATGATATTACTGAGTATAAGAAAATCGAAAGAGAATTGCTCCGTACCCAAAAAATGGAGAGTATAGGTATATTAGCCGGGGGAATTGCCCACGATCTGAATAATATTCTCACAGGAGTTTCTGGATATGCTAGTTTACTACAGGCAACCCTTAAAGATGAGCAATCCCTTGAATTTGTCAATCAAATTATCGCTACCAATGAACGGGCTAGTAGTTTAATATCCAAGCTTTTGATCTTCTCATCAAAACAAGTGGAAAAGATGGTTAGTATTGATCTGAACTCATTGATCATGGAAATATATGAACTGTTATCGACTACTATGAGAAAATCCATCAATTTTACTTTTGATCTGAACGCGAGCTCAAACATTGATGGTGATCAATCCCAGCTGAACCAGGCCATATTAAATCTGATGGTGAATTCCATAGATGCTATTCAAGCTGTTGGGGAGATCCATCTTAAAACATATAATAGATACATTTCTGATCCCGATGAATACAAATATCATTCAAATATATCCAAAGCAGGAGATTTTGTTGTTTTCAGCATAAAAGATAGTGGAATGGGGATATCAGAGGAAAATATTGGTAAGATATTTGAGCCCTTCTTCACCACAAAAAATGACCAGTTGGTGAAAGGAACCGGTTTAGGGCTTTCAATTGTCTATGGAGTGATAAACGAACTTGGTGGAATAATCACCGTTGAATCCGAAGTCGAAAAAGGCACTCAATTTGATATCATGTTTCCTGTTGGTAAACTAGTGGATAATAAAAAGGAACAACCCACATTTCAACTCAAAACAGGATCAGGAAAAGTATTGGTGATAGATGATGAGAAACCCATTTTGGAATTGCTTAATAATATGTTGACCAAACTTGGATATGAGGTTATCACCATCTCCAGTGGTAAAGAAGGATTAAACATTTTTGAAAAGAATTCATCTGATATCAATTGTGTAATATTAGATCTTTT
>DAOUUM010000382.1 GCA_030668165.1 Candidatus Heimdallarchaeota archaeon | reverse complement strand
TTGACAATTCTAGGATGAACAACATCTTTTCTGTCCTATTAGAATACAATTCTAAATTTATTGGGGTGGAGTCCTTGAAAAAGGGTGTATTGGGAATTAGGATGCTGGTGGTGTTAGTAATGATGGGAGCAATTAATTTTATCATTGGTTTCCCATTGTATCAATTTTTATACATTTATATCAAGCAGTATGATATCAATATTGCGGCATTCAGTGGAATTGATTTTTACTTGAATATCATCATGCACAATATCTGGGAGATTTTTCATCTAATAGGCCTATTACTGATTGTATTCACCCTGTTCCCCTTTTTAATCTCATTTTTAAATTATGAGGAACATCCGAAAAAATTCAAGAAAGCAACGATAATTTTTACGACTGTGATTTTGACCCTAATTGTATCATATTTGATTGAAAATGCAGGTATAGCCGTTTGGAGCGTGACTAATTTTGAATATGAATTAATAATCTTCTTCAATTTTTATGAGTATTCACAGTTATTCTTATTTGAGATTTTCATATTGGTAATATTTGCACTGGTAGTCTATCAGGTATTGGATCACTATAGCACACAGAATGAGAAATTATCAATATATATAGGTTATTCCATACCCTTCATCTTTTTCGCTCTTGTAATATTGTATCAAAATTACCTGATAGAAAGAACTTTGATCTCGTATTTCTTTGGATACCAACTAATCATCGGGTTTGTTATCCTGGTCACTATACTAATATTTAGTAATAGAATCTATGGATTTGTACTCAATTTAGTGAGGGACATTACAAAAAAAGAATGACTATGTAGATATTACTCCGATGTGACATCACTGTAAACATCAGGAGAACCTATTGATCATTAGGAGTTGTCGATATTCAACATCTATTCGGGTTTAAATATTTGCATTAATTCTTCTGGGATAAACTTACCATAGTATTCATCTTTACCAAATCTTGGTGATTGGTAACAACAAGATAGAACCTCTTTCTCTAGTTCTTTGATATATAATCCATAGTATGTTTCTATTCAAAACTTCGAAATAAAATTATCTGAGGAATAAGCTTTAAAACTATCTGAGATATGAATATATACGGTATTTGAATTTAGAAAACAATGAAATTCTATTTCTTATGGGAATTCCCTTTTGGGGAGATAGAGCACACCAATAGTGAAGGTTAGTATTGATTTATTGGTGCATTACTTGTAACTTGTCGTGACTTTCTATTTTTTTAGAAAGAGAGTAAATATCGAAAGGGGAAAATACAGTCCATCTCTAAGGTTGGCTTATGATATCGCTCAAGCACTTGAAACAACAATGGATGAACTATTTACGTATGAGTGAGGTCCTTAGGATTCAATATCTGTTCTATAGGATTTAAATCTTGTTCCAAACCTCTTATTATATTATTTGAGGTGTATTTTTTGCAGAACGAGTAATCTCGTTTATAATTGGTGATACCGTGCATACAGAACGAACACTTGATAAAAAATCAGAAAAATCTTGGTTGGGCATATTGGCTCTTCTAACCTTGAATATTCTGTTAGTTTATCTATTACTAAATATTACAGAAATTTTCTATGTTTTTTTGGGTTTCTCAGGCTTAACATTATTATTAAGCCTAATTGTTCTTATTAGACCTCGAGGGAAAATTACGAAAATAGGTCTTAAGGGTCGGATGAATCTCTCTGATACCTTATGGATTTCGAGGAAATTTGCCTCTATTAATAGACGATATGTATTAGCGACATTGATCGGTCTAATAGTTGCAACCACAGTTATCTCTCAGACAGTGATCTTAACCTCAAGTTATAATCAGGATTCATTCGACCAATTTTTAACCTCCGCAGATACTACCGGATTGGAATTTACAGTTGAAGGAGTAACTTCAGAAGTTATTTTCAACACATGGACTGCTGAAATAGAGCTAAATATCGATGATTTGTTAAACAGATTTGAGATAGAACGTCAGAGTATTTCACATGAATTTAGGATCACATTACCCGTGATTACAGGAACTCCAAATGAAGGAGATGATAACAGTTATGAAATTCCAATAACAAAGGTTGGAACTACAATCCTTAAAAATGATTTTATTTCCTTTTTATCTAAGTTTCCTACCTTTAACAGCACCACGAATATTGATGTCAATTCAAATCTACTCATCGTATCCTATGATGATTCGGTATACTTTAACAGTTCAGTTTCAAGTTTATCACTGCTAACTGATACAGATACCAAAATTTCTGAAGTACCTGTGGAATTTAATCATACACAGTATTCAATTTCCAACGTTTGGGTAATGAGTGCATTGGATTTTAATTTCCTCAGACAATCAGATATTATCAATTTAGGTAGCAAAAGTAAATACTTGAATTATGTTGAAAAAAGCACTTTGGCTCTGCAGGAAAATGAAATTTGGGACCTTTACAATACATTGAAAAATAACACTCCCAGTAATGCAATTAATCAATATTTGGGTCAGACCGAAATATTTACCAGAATTAATTTTGTTTTACCAGATCTCAGTAAAATCAACCTTCTACTTTACCGATCTCATCTTGAGCAACTTGAAAATGTTGCAGAATCATGGATCTATACTAATTCAGGATTAGAAGGATATGAGATCGATGTTGAATCACCTCTGGGGAATTCTATAGAGGACTATCAGGATTTTGTTGCAGCTTACAAAATTGTACTGTTAATTGTGTCTGGTATTTTAATTGGAATCGCCTTATTTGTATTCTATTACTCTCTCACACTTATTGAGAAAAGAAAGGCGAGGATTATTGCAATACTAAAAATTAGAGGGAGCACGCAGAAAGAACTGCAAATAGTTTTACTGATTGAAATGTTCCTTATCGCATTTATTGCAATAATTATTGGTATGTTGCTGTCCATCCCCTGGAGTAGATTTTTTATGGGTATTGAAGGTTTATTCGAATTTAATTCTACAAATAATCCCATTGTCCTATCTCCCTCATGGTATTGGAAAGTCCCACTGATTACTATTATTCTCTCCTTGGATCTGAATATTAGTAACATATTGAACCTCTCCAAAACAAGTATTGATGATAGTGAATCTGTAATCGAGAGCAATCCTCCCATATGGCAGAGGATATACCTGGATCTCATATTATTTGTCTTGAGTAGTCTTTTCTGGCTATTCGTAAAATATATCCCCATTTCCAGCGAGGATCTTTATGAGTTGATTGTTGAGACCTTTAGCCCTATAATGCTCTTGATTTTTGTAATTAGTGCCCCGTTAATTTTCTCAAGATACCTCTCTTCATTTATTTTAAAAATCTCTCATATCATGTGGAAGATTAGAGCAGGAGTAGTGGCAATATCCCTTAAGAATCTGAGAAATAATCGATTTTCAAGCTCACGTCTTGCATCGATACTGATGATTGGGATAATGCTCTCCTTTATGTCTCTAATAATTCCAACAACACTTACGGCCTGGGGTAATGATTCAGCCTACT
>DAOUUM010000532.1 GCA_030668165.1 Candidatus Heimdallarchaeota archaeon | reverse complement strand
ATATTTGAACAAATTTCAGTGGGAACCACATTCCATAACTCAAGATGATGATGGACAATATATTGTCATACTTCTTGCAAATATAGATATCAAAGAAATTGAGATAAAGATCCGTTTTAAAGAAGATGGACGTTGGGTATATTTCTCATCATTGTTCCTCCCTAAGATTGAGAAGAATCATATTCAGGTCTATGAGAATATCCTAAGACTGAATTATTCTACTATAATGACAAAATTCGGCATTAGTGAGGGGAAAAACATCTATGCACTGATCGAGTTACCCATTAATGATTTAGATTACAACGAATTTACCTCAGCATTGAAGAGAATGGTGAATGACATCAACAAATACATTATCCCATGCGTTGAATTATTAAGAAAAGAAGGTGAAGAAACTCCAAGTTCATAAGTTCATTTCCAATTTATTGATCGCTCTACTGCCTTCTTCCATATTCTTATCGATTCTACAGATTTTTCCTTGTTCAGCACAGGCTGGTATTTTTGATCCACAGGATATAGTTTTCTGATCTCATCAAGGTTATTCCAGATCAAACCGTATCCTGCCATATATGCAGCCCCTAATGCAGTGGTCTCAATATTTTTGGGTCTATTGATAACTATCTGACTGACATCTGCCTGTTTTTGCATCAGTACATCAGATCTTGTAGTTCCTCCATCGACATGAAGATCTGAAATATCTAATCCCGTTTCAGTTTTCATCAAGGATACCAATTCTTCTGTCTGATATGCGATTGCATCAAGTGTTGCATGTAATATATTTGCTTGATTAGTACCTCCCGTAATGCCAATAATCATACCTGTGGCGGTTGAATCCCAGTAAGGTGCTCCCAATCCGACAAATGCCGGTACAAAGATCACTCCATTAGCATCATTCTGTGAGGCTGCAATATTATCTATCTGATCGAATGATGGAATTATATTTAATCCATCTCTCAACCATCTCAAAGCTGCTCCAGTCACAAAAACACTTCCCTCCAGTGCATAAACTGTTTTATTATCAAATTGCCATGCCACAGTGGTTAACAAACCATTTTGGGATAGTTTTTCCTCTTCACCGGTATTCAGTAAAATAAAATTACCAGTACCATAGGTGCACTTGATCTCACCTGCACTGAATGCAGCCTGACCAAAGAGTGCTGCCTGCTGATCTCCCAATACTCCCCTAATCGGGATTCTAATACCATCCTGCTCAAGATAACCAAAAGGATCAGCGGCATTCATCTTAACCTGTGGTAGGCTCTCTAAAGGCACTCCCAGTAGTTCACACAGTTCTGGATCCCAATTCATTGTATTAATATTATAAAGCAGAGTCCGGCTTGCATTGCTAGCATCAGTTGCATGTTCTCCAGTAAGGAAATAAATGATCCAGGCATCTATTGTCCCAAATGCCAAACTACCATTTTTGTTTGCTTCACTAACCTTTTCAACATTCTCAATCAACCATTTGGCCTTTGTTCCTGAAAAGTATGCATCCAAGACAAGTCCTGTTTTCTGATGAATTTTCTCCTCCAATCCTCTTTCCTTTAATTCATTGACCAGAGGAACTGTTCTCCTACATTGCCAAACAATTGCATTGTAAAGTGGATCACCTGTCTGTTTATCCCAAGCAATAATAGTTTCTCTCTGATTTGTAATTCCGATACTCACTATATCCTTCCATTGGATACTGGATTTATCCACAGCATCCTTCATTGTGAACAGCACCGAATTTTTTATTTCAAGAGGATCATGCTCTACCCAGGAAGGATGTGGATAGAATTGTTCATGCTCCTTTTGACTAGATGAGATCATGCTTCCCATCTCATCAAAAATAATGGTTCTTGTACTTGAAGTGCCTTGATCAATACTTAGTATATATCTCATCATACTGAGCTCAAGTTACATAATATTATTACTTTATTCCCCGAATATGGAATAAACACAAAACGTTTTACATGACAAAATCTGTCATGTACTCTGAAAAACAGAGGTTGTCAGGGTTTTGTGGACCTGACAAGATAAATAGCTGCATTTTTATGCGTATTTACCAATTTATTGCATCCTGAACAGGGTGCGATATCATACTGATTTTTTGAGATATCTCTTTTCAAAGTTCCACCACAATCTACATGTATTCTTGATGAGTTGTAGGCGGACACTATTTGCAATTTCACATCTTTTTTGGTGAATTTCCTAACTGCAAGTACCTCTCCTGCATAGAGCGAGGTAT
>DAOUUM010000502.1 GCA_030668165.1 Candidatus Heimdallarchaeota archaeon | reverse complement strand
TCGATCCAAATTCGGAGATACTGTAACTATCTGTGATCACGATCATCTGATGAGTGGATACAGTACCCAGGTGGGGGAGGTTATGGGTTATGCTAGTGATGTATCTAGTCATGATAGCATTAATGATGAGGATAGAAAGATATTCGAGGAGTTGGGGGGAAAAATAGATCTGTACTATTGCGATGATTAATAGTAATATATCGGAGGAGGTTTTGGATTATGCTAGAGATGTATTTTATTGTGATTGCATAAATGATGCGGATAGACATAATGAATTAGAGAAAAAAACTATACCACCAGAGGATAAATGAGAGTCATTATTGTTTCATTCATCAATCATGATGATACCAATCGATTTTTTGTATTCTATATCCTCTGGTTTTGGTGTATTCAAGTATTAATTATTCGAACTTATCAATATCCCACAATTGGAACAATGGTTTTCGTCAGGATTAATTTCATAAAAGCAAGACCAACACCGTTTTATTTGTTTTTCTGAAATATTGAGATTATACTCCTTCAATCTATTTAAAATGAGATCTAAGACTACTTGATCTTCATTTTTTAGAGATCTCTCTTTAAATTTCCTATATCTCGGTAGCAAAACCATCCAGAACAATGCAATTGCTAGAAATAAAAGAAATGAAAATAGTAATTGTTCCTGAATTGTGTAATTGATTTGGAAAAATGTTGAACTAACCCATTTGGAAACTGAATACAATAGATAAAACAGTATGAAAAATATATAGTAGCGAGAGAAGGTTCCTCTACTGTTAGAATTTTTATTTATGGTTGTTGTGAGTGATGGATTAATATTTTTATCCTTGTAGTCGACATTTATTTCTAACCTTGTACTCTTGATTTTTGATTGTTCCAGAAGCAGAAATGACTTGTATGCACTATTGAAGACACGATAGCTAAGAATTCGATCTGATTTGTTGTATAATTGGAACTTATAATCATTCTGTCTCAACTCATCTTCAACCTCAAGTTGAATATCCTGCAAATTGATCCTATGGAGTTCAACAGTGCGTTTTATACTTGTAATACTCAAATATTCTCAATACCATACTATGCTTTTTATTAATTTATTTCAACTAATCGATTACCAAATAAACTATTATTAAAAACTAGTAATTCCTTCTAATCCAAAAATAATACAATATAATAGTGAATGTGTGTCAAACTACACTACAATACACGACTTAACCTCAGAAATTGAATTCTGATACACTACTAATGTAGAGGGAATTATGCCTAAGATAATATATGAGCAAAATTAATGGATATTAGGTCTAGACAAATGATTATGGGTAAATTTTGGCGAATAGTATGGGAGATGATAGAAGGATCAGATGTTGTTCTTGAGGTTGTAGATGCCAGGTTTCCCTCTATTTGCAGATCAAATAGACTTGAAAAAGCTGTAATGGGAATGGAAAAGAAATCTCTGCTAATTGCATTAAACAAATCTGATTTGGTACCTAGGAAACTTACGGATTCTTGGGTTAAGTGGTTAAGAGAGAATGAGGGTATTACTGCGATTCCAGTTAGTGCTACACAAAGATTAGGTACATCAATAATCAGAGAAACACTACTAAGAAGCTCAAGAAGAAAGAAAGCAGTTGTTGCGGTGGTCGGTCTGCCAAATACCGGTAAAAGTAGTCTGATTAATTCCTTAAGTGGTAGGAAAGCTGCAAGTGTGGCACCAATCTCTGGTCATACTAAGGGTAAACAGACCATTAAAATATCACAGAGCATTACAATGTATGATACACCAGGAGTAATCCCGGTAAAATTACCAAGGAAACACAAAACTCTATTGGGATTAATACCTATCACCAAGATAAAAGACCCAATTTGGGCTGCACTTTCATTATATGATGAGTTAAATGATTTAGCACCTGGAAAATTACAAGAACATTATGATATCCAATCCACCCAATCGGATTTTCTGGAACAACTTGCTATTAAACATAATAAAGTGATGAAAGGTGGAATTCCAGATGAAAAATTTGCATCAATAATACTGCTTAAGGATCACATACGTGGAAAAATTCCAATTTATGAGAATATCAATTCTCCATTGAGATATTCTGATTCAAAATAATCACACTCGTTACTGAACTTTAGCCTTTGTTCAATTTCTACTAGTTAATAATTTAACCTACCAAATTATTTTTAGTTTGAGAAAATTATATGAGAAAACATCTCTTGCCTGAAGAACATGATGAATATCTTGATAGATTAGGCCTTACAGATCAAGATAAAAGAATATATGTCTCCACATTAGATTCAGGTTTGGTATCAATCGGTGAAATTCAGCAGCTGACTGAAATTCATGATCTATCCAAAATATTAGAATCTATAAGAGATCTTGAAGAAATTGGATTAGTGAAAAAAGCACAAGGTCGCATGCCCCGATATTATGC
>DAOUUM010000581.1 GCA_030668165.1 Candidatus Heimdallarchaeota archaeon | reverse complement strand
TGCAAATAATAGCCATTGGATTTCTCTAGATCAACAACTGTATCATATCCGTCTACTAGAATATATTTTTTCAGGGTTCCAATAACATCGATTGGTTTTGACTCCATAAATCAGATTTTCAATATTCTGAAATAAAAATAATCGGTAGTCGCCAATATCTTTTACTAATATATCTTGAATTTCATATATTTTTTACATTTTCAATTATCGAAATTTATTTTTTCTTATTTTTATTCCGGTGGAAAGATTAATTTTATCTGATCAAGTAATTCTATCACTTGCTTCACATCCTGTATTTTCAAGGAAAATTCATACACACTCTCATCATGCAATTCTATGATTAATTTGTATACTGTGATCTCCTCATCAGATTCTATAATCTCAGTTTTTTGTAGGACATCAATCCTCTCGGCCTCGTTATAAAATCCCTCCCAGAACTGCATTCTATTCCGAGCATAGATAGCACCGCTCATCTTGTTGATTTTTATCAATATATCTATTTTGGTGGATTGTTGAATCGAGATCATGATAATAAGAATTATAGCAGTCCCTTGAATGTAAATCTTGTAATCCTCGTTAATTAACCAATCCAGTATCAGATATGTGAATATTGAGATAATAATCCCACCAGATAATAACGTGAGAGGATTGGGTTTCTCTGTAAAGATGTAAGTATTATTTTGTACCTCAATTTTATTTACTGACACTATTAGAGTCTTATTTAATTCAGTATTAAATATTTTGATAATTGATTGCCTTGGATTATTCTTGATTTACAACTGGTAGATATATAGTCAAAATAGAGCCCTCTCCCAGCATGGTTTCAACCGAGATATGACCCTTTAGACTCTTGATGATTCCCCTAACTGCTGCCAGTCCCAGACCTCTACCTTTGAATTTGGTGGTGTAGAAGGGATCAAATATCCGATCTAGTTTATCAATGGCTATTCCAGTGCCATTATCCATCACTGACACACAGCCATAGTGTCCGGGTTCTACCTGATCGACAAAATACTTCTCCGCAATGACTTCAGAGTTCAATTCAGTGAAGAATGTTGAAATTATCACCTCACCATCATTATGATCTATAGCTTCGGATGCATTATGTACCAGATTAAGGACTACTTGTTCCAATTGTTGTTTATCAATTTCTACCATGGTTGCATAGTCAATCAGATTGGTTTGCAGTTTGACATTACCATCCACACTGATTTCAAATAGGGTTAGACTGCCCTCGATAATCTTGGAAATATTGTATTTATCAATATTGAGAATGGTTGATTCCCCAGAGTAGG
>DAOUUM010000271.1 GCA_030668165.1 Candidatus Heimdallarchaeota archaeon | reverse complement strand
TCCTTACACATTGTCAATGTGGTTCGGTTCATGGAATTACTACTTTGCCACACAGCTATTTATCGGTAAGATGGATACCACATTCTGGTACAAATTCACCGATATATCCGATGTAAGAGAAATTGCAGTGGGAGATTCAGATCTCGATCTGAGACAGGAATTACTGATTTCCCATGATCAGAGGGTTACACTTCTTGAATTATCATCTGAGAGTGGTGGATACACCAGTCATGATCAAAAATGGCAATCCCGATATTATGATAGTGATACTGGGTCCGTGGCTATATTTGATGCCAATGGCAATGCATTTCCAGAACTGATTTTCACTGTAAAAGGTGGTGATGTTTTCTCCTTTGAGATAACAGACACCTTCCAATCCAAGAACAGTGAGGTCTTGCTTACAGATATGATAAATACCCTTGATGTTGATGATACAGTGTTTAAATCTACAGACAACGCTTTATTTGATTATAATGGTGATGGGGTAAAGGATCTGATAGTAGCCAATGAGGTATCAGGTGAGGGATTCACAGTTTGGAATGTGACAAATAATATGAAGTTGGCAACGGTTGGTGTACTGGGAAGTACTCATACACTCTACACCATCTCCGATACAAGAGGGGATATTCTGATAGCTATTTCAAATCTCGAGGTAAGAGCCTATGATTCTGGAGGTTTAGCATACAGTAAATCCTTAAGTATGGTTCAAAAATATTACAGTCAGATACTACTAGATGTGAATGGCGATGGTCTTGATGAGCTTATCATAGCCAATAGTGCAAATGTAATGGCTCTAAACGCTTTTACAGGTTCTACTGTCTGGAATTATTCACCAGGTGGTACACCTGTGTACTATGATCTGGTTCATTACACAATTGATAATGAAACGATGATTGGTGTGAGTTCAAGTGATCTGCTCAGCTACCGAACATTCACAATTCTTGATCTGGATGGTGCCGAGGTAGAATCATACTCACTACCCATACTTCCTGATTATAATCAAAAATCAGCTCTTGGTAATTTTGATGCAGATGCTGAATTAGAAATCGCATACATAGATTTCACTGCGAGTTCATACTCATTTATCTACGTGATGAATCTAGATTCAAATGATCTGACTGATTACTCAACAATGATAATGAATATGACCCTGCCTGATGTGGGTCTTAGATATATCGATGTACTACCAATGTATGTATATGATACAAATGATGATGGAATAGATGAGCTAATTGTTGCAATCACAGAACTCAATACCACAATATCTGAGGAATCAAGTTTCCCTGATTATGGTAAGGGCTATGTATTGGCAGTGGATATTAAATCCGGAAGTCCTGCATGGCAGCGAGTATTCAGTAATAAATTACTGAATTATGAATTGAAAAGTATCAATGATCAACCAATTCTTCTTGCAGGAATTTATGAATCAGGAATCTATGGTATCACATTAGAGGGTACCGATGTTTTCTGGGTAGAACCACATTTACAACCCTATTCAACAGTTGTGAGTTCTGATCTGATCTATGTTTCAGATTACAATGGTAAGACATTGGTTTCATATATTACTGGTATCATGAAGATGACAAAACCAACTATACCGTATGTAGAATCAATAGTTAAGACAAATACAGAATCCCTGTATTCCCCCGATGATCTTGTATCTCAATATCTATATCTAGTTGATATCAGCAGAAATGGTGCAAGTGATGCTCTGGTAGGATTCACCAATGGAACAGTAGCACTGAGAAATTATGAGCTTGGTGAGTACTGGAGGATGGATCTCGGACCATTCACTAAACTAATAGCAACTGCTGTTGAGTACGAGGCTAATCGTTACGGATTGGCAATTACGGCAGATTTCAATGGTGAGAATAGGCTCTATATAATGGAGAGAATAACCTCGAGGATAGTCTTGAATTCCACTATGGAGATAATTAGTGGGTCAACTCCTTCTGATCTGATTGCATTTGAATTCCAGGATCATGAAGCTCTGCTGTACCAGCAAACAAAGGGTACTGAAGGTAGGATGTCTCTGTTTGATCCAGTGGTGAACTCATTAATCTTGAACAATTCAAACGTTGGTGTATTCAGTGATCTTAGTCTAGTACATCTAGATACAAATAATCCTGATCAGTTAACTTATATTGCAGCACTGTCTAATGGAAATGCATATCTCATCGAAATATCCACCAGCGAAATAAAACCATATTTGCCTGGTACTACATGGGTGGATATGATAACCTATGATGGTGATGAGGGATTATCCAGCTTCTATCTGGTATCTGATACTGGTGCTATTCTTCATAAAGAATACAAATCAGATGGTACATCCACCACCTACACATCCATTGAGTATTCTGACAATGTTCAAAATATGGATATCTGGATAAATTCTACAGAAACAAAGATACTGCTGAATACAGAGGATAGCTCCAGTATTCTACTAGAGGACAACGGAACTGATTTCAATCTACTCAGTCAACTGGGTAATAATTATATGGGATCCTACGACAATTTCATAGCAGATTGGAATCTGGATGAGATTCCAGAGATATACTTGATTATGGGTAATTATTTCGTTGTACTATCTGTAGACGGAGAAGTGATTGGTATGCATTCATACAGTTCAACAATTGATGAATTACTTCTCTGGAGACCCGATGTTTCCTTTGAGGTTGCCTATACTGCTGTACTTCTGAGTACAGATAGTGAGGTATCCGATCCACAGGGAAGAACCTTGAATGATAGACTGGCAATTGGTATCGAGGATGAAAACACAGAAGATATTGAACTGCTGGTTGTAATACCACCATCACAGGATTGGCCTGATTATGAACCTGAGGTTGATATTGCGGACGAAACATCCGGTTATGCCCTTGTGATCGCATTAATTGGAATGACTGCGGTACTTGCGGTGTGTGGTGCCAGGAGATTTAGGAGGTAGATATTATGAACACAAAATCTATTTGGGTTATTATACTCGTCTCCATCTTATTAGTGGTGACACCTGTTGATATCAGTGATCCCGCAGAGATAGGGGTACATGGGTCTCATACCGCTAGCACATACACAGGAGGTATATCTGATACAACAATGCAGGGTAATAGTCTTGGTTTGGATGCAATCACGGTACTTGGATGTGGTAATGTAATTGATGGTGCAATTGCAAATATCGATAGTTTCAATTTTACTATCGAATTGAATAGCTGTCCTGACGTACTGGTGGAGAATATAACCATTGATGGGACTAGTGGGATATCCGCGATCTCTATTCTTGATTCACCAAATGTGACAATAAATAATATAGAAATACTGAATGCGAATTCAATCACAAATATTAATGCAATATCCATCATTAATAGCGCAAATAGCACAATTAGTAATGTATACATCGAGGATAATTTTGCTGCTGTTGGTTACAATTATACCGGGTTAAAGATCCTGAACACTGATAATGTCACTGTGACTAATTATCATATCCAAGGTTCTGATATACTCAGGGAATCCGGATTTATCGGTGCTAATATTGAGAATAGTAATAATGTGTCTTTATCAGATTTTGATTTGTATAATCACCACTCTGAGGAAGATGTATTTGGATTGATAGCAGATAATAGCTTGAATCTAACACTTCATGATCTATATTTTAATGACCTCACCTCCCTATACAAGAAAACAACAGGATTGTTTGTGATAAATAGTGATCAATTACGTACCACATCACTTGATTTGCGTAGTCTACACTCATCCTCAACAGGATTTGATTTTGGCAACCAGAGAGAGGTGAATATTATGATTTTTGAAAATATTCAAAATGTAACAATATTCGATGCTTTTGTATACTCGATAATATCTGAGAGTAATATCAATGTAATAAAAGCAAATGGAGTTGATCTACTTCATATCAATGCAACATGGTTCCAAATAATTGAAGGGTACTCATTGAATATTGTTAATATTGAGAATGGACAGGATTTTATCTTTACTAATAATGTCATTCTAGACACTGAAGCAACATCGACAACAGGTATTGTATCACTCAATTTACCTGGAAATATCACAATATCTAATAATACATTCGATCATATGAAATCCAACTCTCTGGCAACTATAATGCATATTGAGGGGACAGATGACGTGAGAATAAAAGAAAATCATATCTCAGATATCAACTCCACTAGCACGTCACTTGAACAGACAGTGATCTATCTTACAGATTGTGATGATTCAATTATCTATGGCAACTATTTTGAGAGTGTATTTACCTCATCAGCTCCTAATTACGCAATATTCCTGAATAATAATATAAACACTTCAGTAATATTAAATGAATTGAATTATATTTATAGCACTACTGGACCAAGTGTTGCAGTTTATGTTAATAATAATCAAGGAATTAGGATAGAAAATACAACTTTGCACTATGTGATATCTGAGTATGTACCTCTGAGTATTCAATTAAATAGTGTTGAAATAACAAATGGATATGCATTCTATCTGAAATATAGCGATGATGTTTCCATTATTAACAATACCATGACAGTAGTTGGCATCTGGGCCTCAATTGATGAGACAAATACGAATGTGGTTCAGATAAACAATGAAGTTAATTACCTGACAAGCAGTATTGTCTCAATTAACAAGCCTGAGGATAAAACAGTTGAGGTATCAACAGGGTCTGTAGAAGTTATTTGGTCAGCAATCACCAATCCAATAAATGCTAGCTCTAACTATACCATCTATCAGAATGGAGTAAAGATGACCTACGGAAATTGGACATCGGGTTCTGATATCTCCTTTACAATGAGTAATCTGACAGTGGG
>DAOUUM010000560.1 GCA_030668165.1 Candidatus Heimdallarchaeota archaeon | reverse complement strand
GTTGATCAACCAGAAATCCCTGAATCTGGAGGAGTGGGATTTATGATCGTATATCTCATTGTCCTAACCGTAGGTATATTCCTTGCACCCAACCAAATTGCAAAAAACAGATTAATCCTTTTTGTGATAATTCTATTTTTAGTTACCTTGCTCGGATTGTATGATGATTTCAAAAGATTATCTGCCATTAAAAAACCACTTCTACTGGTGATTCTCTCACTTCCTGTATTTATATTTAGAGAATTCAATGGTTATATTGTGGCTGAACCCTCACCCATGCTCCCATTTGTTGGTGAAACCAGCCTGAAGGTAGTTTATTGGGGTTTAGCAATATTTGTTGTTGCAATTCCAAGCAACGCATCCAATATGCTAGATGTTATGAATGGTGTAATGAGTGCATCTGGTATAATAATTGGAATAACTGCATTTATTATAACATATATAATTCCACTACCTGAAGAGGCAATATTTATTGGTAGATTCGCATCCTTGGCCTTGGTAGGTGTATTAATAGGCTTCTGGTTACATAATAGATATCCAGCAAAAATATTTGCTGGTGATACCGGAAGTCTTGGTGTTGGTGCAGCCATAGGTCTTATAGCGATTTATGCTGAGATTGAATTTGTTGTGATTATTGCATTGTTAGTCCATATAATGAACAGTTTTTCCATATTGAGCACCATAGGTGGATTGAAAGAGAGACAGGATATAAAACAGAGACCAGTCACTGTTAAAGATGGTGTGATTTATCCATCAAAGCACAAAAATGCACCTATTACCCTTGTACGATTGATGGTTGCCAGAAAGCCATTGAGAGAAGATGAGATTGTAAAACGAATTTTGAAACTGGTCATATTTTCAAGTTTCCTGGCAATATTATCTGCCTTTTTAATTAGAGTGGAGGTTGTTGTATGATGAAAAATGAAAACAATATTCTGTATTTCATGTTGTTTATGATCTGGCTCATCATACTAGCTCTATGGGCAATTATTGGGGTTCTCATCGTCCCCATTGAACCACCAGAAGACGCTACTGTATTCATTCAGATCATATATGGTGGTGGTAAGGTTGCCATATCTGGTTTTTTGGTACTGCTATGGTTGTTTATATGGTATCGATCGCTAGGATTTGTTCTTAAACATGAATTTTTTGAATCAAAAATAGAGGATAATACTGAATCAATCTAAACAATTAATCAATTAGATCTCCATAAGAATTCAAAAAAATGTGAGAAAACTTCAACAATCCCCTCGTTATAAGAAAACTGGGGTCTAAATATGCGTTTTTCTCCTTCAACCCCTCCTGTCGCCCAAATTACAAAAATTACCTTACTCTCGTCAACTATTGTACCCCGTGTTTTCACAAGTTCCTTGTCTATTAATTTAAAATCAATTCCTATGGATTTCAGTTTAGCCAGATTAATATTTGATTGTTCATCCTTCAGAATCACTCTTACCCTGCATCCTCTTTTGGTGGCCGCAATTAATTCATCCTCTATGTCATCAAACCAATTAAACACATGAGTGAAAATATCAATTGATTTTCTAGCAGACTGAACCATCTCTTTGGTGGTTACTTCAGCTTCTTTCAATGAACTAAATTGAGATAGTAGCTCCTTAGGATTTATCAGAGTATGCTTTTCAAAATATAGGCCTTGAGCATGATCTAGGAAGGAACTTGCGATTTCTGAAAAACTATTAATCTGTTCATTATGTCGTAATTTTTCCTTTTGGATTAAAGATGAGACCGCTTCTTGTGGACTTTCTACGGTGTAAACTCGAGGTCTACCCTGACTCACTGATACAAAATCTTTTCTTCTTAAATTATCAAGAGCATCATATGATCTTGCAAGAGGGATATCT
>DAOUUM010000092.1 GCA_030668165.1 Candidatus Heimdallarchaeota archaeon | reverse complement strand
ACTGATCTGGTGACCAAGCATATTAACAAGGATAATTACAGTATATTCAATATTCTTTGTGAATCACCTGAAACGGTAGCTGAATATCTAGTACCAAGGATGAAGGAAATAAAAGGAACGAATAAAACGATCAATTTTATGTCAGGATTAAAACTCATGCTCAAATTCATGACCTCATGGAGATACAAAAATAAATTCTACAATGCTGAAATGTTTGAATAAATTTCATAACGATTTCAATTATTACTCCCAAGTTTATATATTCAATTTTGGTAGATATCTAAGTGAGGAAACTTCTTCTAACTGTATTATTGATAATGGCAATGTTCACCACCCTAATTTCGCCAGCCTTGGCATATGAGGGTCTATCTTATACCTCCATGGATGATATCCAGGTGGATTTTGATTCGTACAGGGGAATGCCTTTGATGGTTGAAGCATATTCTACCACTTGTTCTTATTGTCAGGATCAACACCCCGATCTACTGGAGGTATACAGTGAGAAAAATGCATCTATTAATTTTTTGAGTCTATCAACAGTATCTGATTCTGATAATATCGATTTGATTTTGGAATTCAATGTTTCTTATCCTTCACCATGGGCTCTTGGGTGGGATGAAAGTAAGTCGTTCGAGAACACCTATAACATTCAGGGTACACCAACCATGATTCTTTTTGATGAGGATGGAACTTTTGCCAGTTGTTCTATTGGTAAAAAGAACAGTACAGCGATCAATGCCGAGATAGATTCATTTCTTGCAGATCCAGATGGGTATATCGCTTCCAATTCAGGTAATGGTCAGTGTGAAGATCTGGGTGGTGGTATTGACCCTATTTTCATGGTACTCCTGGGTGGGATTATCATATATTTCATCTATGTTGAGATTATGAAGCGAAGAAAGTAAATTAACGATAATAAATTATTTCAATCTTCTAATTATTGTAACGGATCTGAATTTATAATAATTATGTGAACATAAAATTTCTTGGTATTTTCAATATTTTAAGATTTAAATCGAATATTATTTTTATATGTAGTTAATCCGGTAGTGATTAGAGCAATTAAGGAGATTAATAGTGAATTTCTGTCCTGAATGTGGAACTAAATCTGATCCTAATTCCCAATTTTGTGGAAATTGCGGGTCCTCAATTCAAACCGAATCAAGTAAGCCTGTTGAAAAAGCACAGCCTACTGGCTATCAACAACCCTCAACAAAGCCAAGCGGCTATCAGCAACCTCCTCAACAGGGATATCAACAACCTCCTCAACAGGGATATCAACAGACAGGGTACCAATCTATGCCAGGAGCCACATATCAAGGTGCGCAATTGGACGAGTTTCCAGTTTGGTACTATATTTGTGCCTTCTTCATACCACTTGTTGCTCTAACAATATGGGCCACTAATAAGGATACCAGACCTACAGCTAGCAAAAATATTATCATTGTAACTGCAATTGGATTTGTATTGAATATGATCATTGCGACTGCAATTAGATTTGCACGTTTTTGACGAACAGCACTAATCTGATTTGCAATGAATATGAAAGATAATGAAAACGAGTTAGATATATCTTCAGAACATGGAAAAGATGAAACAAGCGGAACTGGAGAGATAGATCCCATTTTATTGGATAAAACTCATGTCAAAATTAAGGTTAAAAACAGAATAATAATGCTTGGTGAATGTCACAGAATCCCCTCAAGGTCATTCATATGGACAGGTAAACCCTTGTTGTGTTATCGTTGTCTTGGTATTTATGGCTCATTTATCTTGAGTGCTCTGATATATATTATTTACAGAATTCTGATCCTTTTTAATCCTGAGATATTTCCGTTTCTTGATCTAAAGGCGCATTGGGACTATATTAGTTCCAATTCATTTCCGTTAAAAATTCTGTATATTATTTTCTTCCATCTGCCCTACGTCATTGATGGTGTATTTCAAGCAAGATCTAAATCATATAAATCAAACAATCCTGTAAGATTCATAACAGGTCTTCTTGGTGGGATAGGTCAATTCTATTTCTTCATAACTCTGGGTCAATTAACCCGATTTTTATTCCAACTAATCTGAGTACACAAATGAATAATCAATATCTGGTGGATAACCTGAGTACTTGTAAGAAAATGCCGGTGGATCTACATCACCCACCATATGTGTTGATAAATCAATATGTGTCACAGTTGCCCCGACCTCTATACCCCACGTTGGATCAGATGGTTTCCAAGCACGTTCAGATAGGAATTCAACCCAAGCATGCCCTTCCAATTCTTTGGTTTTCAAATCTAATATCAGTCCTGATTTAATCCTAGAAGGAATACCTGCTGCTCTGTGAAATGCTACAAGAAGATCTGCATATTCTGAACAATCTCCCATCTTGGAATCATAGGCCTGCTGGGAGGTGTACCTGATGCCATTTCTGCTGTATTTAAGATGTCGATTGGTGAACTCAAAGAGAATCTTGTGAATATCTCCAATCTTTGTTTTGTCCCTCACCTTGTCTGCGATTCGTTTAATTTCAGGATGATCAAGGTTCCAGAATTTGTTTGGTTTAAGTAGTTGTTTGAGTTCATCCGAGGCAGTGATTGCCATTTTCAGCACATTCTTTCGGCCCAAATCATCCTGATAGAAGGCAAATGGTAGGAATTTAATTTCCCAAATAAATAATAGGGTAAGATCATCTCCAATATTTGTGATATTTTCAAGTGATATCAAGGTATTGAGGTTTTTATCCTTCTCGTATTTTATTTCTTTTAAATTGAGCTCCTCACCAGATATCAACTCTATGCCGCCCGTACTGATAATCTCACCACGATTCACAAGTACCTTCTCTAGTCTCACTCTGTGCCTCTTATTGTTTTGGGGGATTCTTATAGCAATCTTATCCAGTTTCCTACCACTGGTTGCATCTATTCTTAATTTTCCAGTAATATGGAATGTGGGTGGTTCACCAATCTCAATTCGGGCAATTCTTTTAGTTGCAATATGGGAATGCAATTGCATCGTGGTATTGTGCTTGGCCTTCCAAATTCCATCTCTCTCCGATCTATCCTCTATTGTTCTGAAGCCCAAAATCTGATATGGTTTGATCAGGGAGGTAACTGAGTACAGATCCATGGATGGCCATTCAATTATTTTTAATTTTTTAAAATAACTGATCTCGGGCTTGACGATGGCTGTAACCTCGCAAGCATAGACTGTACCAGCTCTGAAATCATGCCTTGGATATACAACAACAACATTTCCAATCTTATGTGCTTTGATTGTACCAGCTTTATCCCTCGCCTTGACATTTCCTTCTATTGGTAAATTGAAATCCAATTTAAGCTGTGATAATCCCTGTGGTCCAACTTTCAAAGCAATGCGTTTCTTTAGCATAATCGCATCCTTGGAAATTATGATGTCACTCTCTACCTTCATTTATATGTTATAATAATAGATATTATAATTAAAAATGTTATCTGATTATTCACAACGATTGTAAACCACATAATATTTAATTTGCCTATTTCTCAAGTATTCTTTGTTTGGTTTTAATCTTCTGCAGGTATTTAGCGGATTGAGTCTGTAGGTAGAGCTCATACATATCCTTGTATGGTCCATCTTGCTCCATCAAAATGGGGTGTGCCCCCATCTGAACAATTGATCCATTCTCGAGTACAATTATTGTATCTGCATTTAAAATTGTTGTGAGTCTGTGTGCAATTGATATGCTGGTTCGAGAATTCAGCAAGGTCTCGATTGCCTCCTGGATTTTGCTCTCAGTATACAGATCAACAGCACTGCTGGCCTCGTCAAGAATCAGCAATTTATGATCAGAAAGAAGTGCCCTGGCAAATGAAATCAACTGTTTTTGACCTGCACTAAGATTTTTACCCCCATCTGCCACCTGAAAATCAAGTTTGCCTGCCAATTCCTCTATGAATTCTTTTGCCTGTACCATTTCAAGTACATTCCAGATCTTTTCATCAGTGGCATCTGGATTGGCTAGTAATAAATTATCTCTGAGACTGCCCTTGAATAGAAGGACCCTTTGACTCACATAACCGATCTCAGAACGTAAACTACTACGGTCGAATTCCTTGATGCTGTGATCGTCATAATAGATATCTCCATACTCTATCTCATAGAATCTCATCAATAGATTGGATATGGTAGATTTACCCGCACCTGTGGCACCAACTATAGCAATTCTACTTCCACGTTTGATCTCGAATGTAATATCATGTAATACTTCAATATCAGGGGTGTATCCAAAATTCACATGATCAAACCTGATATGACCAGTAATGTCTGCTTTCAGATCACCCGAAATTTCTTCCTTTATCTCAGGATCTTCAGACATTATAGCAATTCGTTCGAGTGATGCAAATGCTGATTGAAAATGCTGGTAATTGTTAGCAATAGAAATCAATGGCCAGAAGAAATAATTGATCAGTAGGATGAATAAAACAAATGTGGCTATGGGCAACCCTCTTTCAACTTCATAACTACCCACCAGAAGTATCAAGAAGAGAAATAGATGTTTGAATAAATCGGTCATTGGCCAGAAGATAAATATGGCTAGAGCCCGTTTGATACTGGCTTGGTAGGTCTCTTCATTGATATTCTTGAACCTCAGGAGGTTCTCTTCTTCTCGGTTGAATGCCTTGGATATTTGTATCTTGCTCATTATTTCCATGAACTGATTATTAACTTCTGCAAATTTTTGCGCCAGATACGGCTGAATTTTCGTTCGTATTTACCCAAGAACACAGCTGTAATGAAAATTATTGGTATGAGTATAAGTGTGGCACCGGCAATTACTACTGAGAAATAGAATAATACTGCAATAGTGGTTAATAACCTGAACGTATCTGTTACTAGCCATGCAATATGTCTCACCGATTCAAAGAGCTCTTTGGTATCGTTGACAATTCTTGAATTGATGTCTCCGGCCTTTTCCTGATCGAAGAAGAATACTTTGTTTTTAACTATGGATGAGTAAGCATCAATTCTTATGTCTCGAGTAACCCTACTGTTCAACTTGGTCACATTCATGAACAAAATTGAATTGGCCAACCATGCAAGCAGATTAACACCAACATATGCGAATAGAGCATTGATAATTTTACTTGCCAACAGATCCGATCTACCAGTCATGAATTCAATATTGGTGAGTATTTGATGAAATATTATTGGAGTACTGAGAAGTAGAAGAGTATTAAATACAATCATAGAAATTACAATATAGAAATTTCTTTTGTGTCTCTTAGCATACTTGATAACAATTGATAGGAGCTCTTTATCTGTGAATTTACGCTCTTTCTCTTCCTCGCTCATTCTATCATCTCCGGTAGTTCAAAATGTTTCTCAAATAGCTTCCTGTAGTATTGATTTTTCAGTATTAATTCCTCATGACTGCCAAAACCCTGTACTTTTCCTTTGTCAAGTATGAGAATTTTATCTGCAGTGGCAATGATTGCCAACCTGTGACTTGAAATTATGGAGGTTCTCGTCTTTAAAACATCCCTTATTGCAGACTGGATCTGAGCCTCGGTGGCAGCATCAAGTGCAGATGCCCCATCATCAAGGATCAATATTTTTGGATCCATCAGCAGCGCACGCGCAATCACCAGACGTTGTTGTTGACCACCTGACAATCTTACTCCATGATCCCCAATAATTGTCTCATAACCATCTGTAAATTCGTTGATGAACCCATCTGCCTGGGCCAGCAAAGCCACATCTCTAACCTCCTCAAGGGTCGAATGAGGTTTACCAAAGCGTAGGTTCTCCAGAATAGTATTGTTAAAGAGGAAAATTTCCTGCTCAACGGTGGCTATCTCACGTCTCAGGGATTCATTTGTGAATTTTTGGATTGGAATGCCACCTATCAATATCTCTCCTTTACCAGGGAGGTACAATCGTTGCAATAGCTTGGTCAGGCTTGATTTTCCCGAACCTGGACCTCCAACAATTGCTATGGTTGAGCTATCCTCTATTTTGAATGATACATCATCTAGGGCTGGAGTTGATTGATTTCTATATTTGAATGTGACATTTCTAAACTCGATTGATGCGGTATGTTCACCAAAGTCCAGTGTACCTTCCTCGATGAAATATTCATCACTCTCTGCATAGAATTCATGCAATCTCTTGCCTGCTGCATAGCCAGATGTCATTATGAAGGAAATCCAGATCATTTCCCCTGACATGCCCATAACCATTCCAAGCGCAGTGGTGATAAGAACTAAATCTCTAAAAGAGAGTAGACCTTGATATGTAAGAAATAGATTGTATGCAATTATCGATAGCAGGCTGATACGAACCCATAAATCCGGAAAGAACCAAGCCCCAATAACTCCCTCTTTCTCCTTACTCAGGGCCTGTTTAACAGTCTGCTTAGCAAATTTTCTGACAAACCATTTCTCAGCCACGTAACTCTTCACATCGCGAATACCTGCCATACTATCAGTTGTAATTGCACTGACCTTATCTAATTCCTGGAATACTCGGGTGCTGTAGGGTTCCAGATATTTTGCGTAAATTCCCACAAGGATTGCAAAAACAAGCAGTATTCCCATGGCTATATATGCTAGCACTGGTTCAACTGTCCAGAGCAGACCAATTCCAACTCCCCAAATTACTATGGTCGCAATTATCATTCTTATCCCCGGATTAAGAGCCATGTTAACCGATCGAGAATCATTT
The DNA here is from genome assembly GCA_030668165.1 of Candidatus Heimdallarchaeota archaeon. Taxonomy (GTDB): domain Archaea; phylum Asgardarchaeota; class Heimdallarchaeia; order Heimdallarchaeales; family Kariarchaeaceae; genus JAJRQD01. The sequence continues at coordinate 2,182 of DAOUUM010000092.1, read as the reverse complement.
GTAGCACGACCCATAATCTCACCCAGATCCTTCCCATCATGATAGGTCAATGATCTGTTTTGAAGCGTTTCAAATAGATCATAGGTCATATCTGTGGTCATTCTGTGAGCCAATACCTCATTCAGAAAAGACGATAGAAAAAAGAGTACAACTTGAATTAAGGCAACTGGTATCAGAATCGCAAAGTAGGATAAGGCCTCATCAAAACCCCCACCTTCAACCAAGGCACCTACAATATCAGCTGAGACAAACAGAGGATACATGTAAAGCACTGGCTCAATTATTGATGTGAAGAACACAAAAAATGTTTTGAGCTTGTGTTGCATGAGATAACTATTTGTCCACTTGGACACCTTAATTACTGTACTCATTTTTTTCAAAAACATCCTTCAAATCTGAGTATTAAATAATATTTATAGCAGCTAATTATATTGGTTGGACTTATTCCTCAGAACGTAACTAATAATTTAACATGAAAATTGAGATGTAATTTCTTAATAATTTATCAAATACTATAGTAAATGTAGTTTATATTTATTACAGAGTTGATTTAATGGCGATTGAGATGGAATCCAGAGAACCAATAGCAAATCTCGAGGAATTCATGAGAGAACAATTAGAACAATCTGAGAAAAATCTTATTATATGTATAGGCAATGAGATAAGGGGTGATGATGCAGTTGCTATCAAAATTGGTATTAAACTAACCGAGTCCATTGATAACGTGATGATAGTTCATAATGTACCGAGTAATTTTACTGGCAAAATTGTGAAATCTCAGCCAGATCTTCTGATTTTTATCGATGCTGTGGATATTGATGGACTGGAAGCAGGAACAATAACCCAGATTCCAAGATCAAACATTGCATCCTCGGGTTCAATGACTACTCATTATCAGGAGTTTGGAGATTTCATGGAGATAATAGAGAGAGAATTGGGATATGAAGTAAATGTGATTTTTCTTGGAATACAGGTAAAGGAAATTGAATTGATGCAATCTCTATCTCCCGAGGTTGAGAAGGCCATGGATAAATTACTAACAGTTTTTCAAAATTTAATTAGCCTTCCATAGTACTTCGGAACATTTTTCTCATAAATTCTGGGTGATCGATATCATCACCAAGATCAAGTTCTGATTTCAAATTATGAACAATTTTTTTCAAAATTGGAAGAAAATGATTACGTTCCTCAATGGAGAGTCTACCAATGGAATTTTGGAATTCTAAGATTGGTGGGGCTCTAATATTAAGAAGTAGTTTCTTTGCCTTTTCAGATAGATTGATTTTTACCTTTCTCCTATCATTAGTCAGACGTTCATGGATAATGAATCCCTTTTCTTCTAGATCTTTTATTTTAATTGAAATGGTCGAGCTAGATAAATCGAAAACTTTTGCGATTCGCTGTACTGAGGGATCTTCACGAAGTGTTTTATCATCATTAAGCTTCAAATTATTATTCATGTAGTTATTCATCAAATATAGAAACCGAAAATCATGATGACTGAGATCAGGATATTTTTTTCCTAATTTTCCAAATTGTTCCCTGACCCCTCTCATTGTACTCCCAAATATCGCAGCTATTTTTATGAATTCTTGCATGACCTCATCATTTTCTGGATTCATATGCTACTGGCACAAACTTATCTAATAAGTGATTGGTTTGTAATTATAAAAAAAAGAGATTGATGAACAAATAATTTGATAATCAAACAATTTGGCGATCAACTATTTGCCTATCTATTTATTTATATATGAATTTGATCCCCAAAGATTATAATGTACGCTATCGAGACAATGAATCTGAGTAAAACGTACAAAGGTGGTGTGAAGGCTTTGCAGGGCCTTGACCTCAAGGTAAAGAGAGGCGACTCTCTTGGCTATCTGGGACCTAACGGTGCTGGAAAGACCACTACCATTCAAATCTTACTCAATCTAATTCGACCCACTGAGGGTGATGCCTATCTATTTGGAGAAAGTATCATCGGTCAGGAACGTAAGGTACTGAAAAATATCGGAGCACTTGTCGAGATACCTGGCTTCTATGAGTACTTAACTCCTAAACAGACATTACGACACATATTGAAATTATACGATACCCCAAGGCGTGAGATAGATCCCAAGATCAAGGAAGTGCTTGAGAAAGTTGAGATTGGACAAGTTGAGAATAAGAAAATAGGAACCTT
>DAOUUM010000563.1 GCA_030668165.1 Candidatus Heimdallarchaeota archaeon | reverse complement strand
GGTTCTGGAGGGTAAAAGATCACATCAGGGATCGAAGAAGATTTGGGTTTGGGTGTTTGGAACACCCAAAGCTGCATACTACCATGTGGATATGACTCGTAGTCAGGATGCATTGAAAATAGCTCTTAAATTCAGAGATCCGGATAAGCCTCCTCCAATCAGTGTATCTGATGCATATCCAGCCTATCTTAATATGTTTGAGACCAAACAATTCTGCTGGGCTCATCTATTGCGAGATAGCAAGGAGATTGAGGATACTTGCCTTGCAGGCAAGATCCTTCATGATAAACTGGTTGAGATGTTTCAGAAAATAAAAGCAATTCAGAAAAAATTACGATTGAAAAATGAAGCTGCCAGTGATAAGGTGTATAACAAGGCATTGAGAGAGATCAATGAGATAGCGGAAGCTGATTCTTGTGAGAATACGAAGAAGATCCAGAATCATCTTGCTAAGAGAGCTGAGCACTATATTACCTGTTTGAGACATCCACGGGTTCCAATGGTGAATAACCATGCAGAACGCTTGCTGAAATCAGTAATTATGCACAGATCCAATGGTAAACCATTGAGAAGTGTAAAAGCAATGAACCAGTATGGAAATTTATTAACAGTATTGACAACCTGGAAATTACGTGGAATGCCTGTTGGTGCTACTCTGAGAGATTGGATAGGCAATCAAATTAATCAAGCTAGATTGCTTGATTAATTAGAGAGGTGAAAGACACACAACGGAAATAATATTTTTAGTATTATATTTGAATTATTGATTCACCTGACTCATCAAAGACGGTAAATCTAAAAAATCATGCATTCACTATTTGTTGTGCATGTTGAATATTGCAGTACTAATCCCAAGTTACAACAATGATGAGCCAATTGTTGAGACTATCGATATGATCAGTACTGAGGTATATGAGAAAATGGCATCAAAGAATATTAATTTGTATATATTCAGTATTTTCACTCCAGGTCCGAATGGTTCAATACCTGACTACAAAAGCATACAAAAATATAATCCCAATTTTAGTTATTTGATTGAAAAAAGAAAAGGATATGGTAGGGCATATAAAACAGGTTTTGATAGGGTAATCAATGAATTCGATTTGATAATCACTTCAGATGCCGATGGTACATATCCTCTAAACCAGTTAGAATATATAATCGATGAATTAATTACTAATGATATTGATTTTCTATCAGTTTCTAGACTGAAAACTATCCATAGAAATTCATTTAGTTTCATAAAAAAATTCGGAAATATATTTCTCACTCATTTAATTAACAAGATTTTCGATATAAAATTGAGAGATTCGCAGTCTGGTATGTGGATTATATCAAAAAATGTTCTTGAAAGGATTCAATTTGAAAATCTAGGTGACGGTATGGAATTTTCCTATCAGATTAAAATACTTGCATATAAGCATCCAATGATCAAATTTAAAGAATTAGAGCTTGATTATTATCCTAGGAAGGGGGGAAAATCTAAGATTAATATTATCTCTACACCAATCCAACTGTTATTTTCAATTTTCAAATTTCGTAAGATAATGCTAAAATATTCTTAAGCAATCATTATTATTTAGGGAGAGATAAATTCTCACGAATCCATATTTTGTAGAGTCGATTTTAATAATTTACTTCATCTCCATTTTGAGAGTGAAAAGTTATCTATAAGGAGAGTAATAAGAATCGTACTATTTTATTTTAGCAAATGTAAGAGGATGATGAAATTTACATGGAGCTAGGTTACTAACGAATACCTTTTGTAATTAAGTATATTTTCCGTAATTGTGGAAAAAATAGTAATTACCGGTGGTTTAGGAAATATCGGGATTGATCT
>DAOUUM010000076.1 GCA_030668165.1 Candidatus Heimdallarchaeota archaeon | reverse complement strand
TCAATAGCTGCCGTTGCTCCAGTAATCTCAAGTATATCTCCAAATCGTACATCTCCTGTACCTGTATAAATCGCGTAATTGAGCGTCTGTGCACTATCTTGATCATTAATATAGATTCCATATTCATTAGTTTATCAACCTCTTCTTGAAGTATTCTGGATGCGGGAATACCAGTGATACTCTCAATAATTTCAGCAATATCTTCTTCACCTACCTCCTCCCTCAACAAACTACCATGTTGTTGAGCCTGTTTTAGCAATTGTTGATGATCTTCCATTGATTTTTGCAGGTCAGGTAACTCCCCGTATTGTAACTTACCGACTTCCTCTAGATTTGCTTCCCGTTCGGCTATACTTATATCAAATTTGACAGATTCTATCTTTTCCTTGATATTAGAAATGGATTCGATTAATTTTTTCTCCTTATCCCATACGATTTTGAGAGCACTGTATTCAACTCTGAATTTTTCCAATTTCTCCTCGATCTCTTTTAATTTTTGTTGGGATATGGCATCTTTACCCCTTTTAACCACCTGTTTCTCAATTTCCAATTGTCTAATTTTTCTATTTAAGGCATCCATTTCTGTTGGCATGGATTGTAATTCCATAGCAATCTTGGCTGAGGCTTCGTCAACCAGATCTATTGCTTTGTCAGGAAGGAACCTATCAGATATGTAGCGATTAGACAATGTTGCTGCTGCAATCAATGCCTCATCAAGTATTCTGACACCATGATGAACTTCATATCTCTCTTTCAGACCACGTAATATTGAAATAGTCTCATCAACAGTTGGTTCATTAATCATAATTGGCTGGAACCGTCTCTCGAGAGCAGCATCCTTCTCAAAATATTTTCTATATTCATCTATGGTAGTTGCTGCCAGAGCACGTAATGTACCACGGGCAAGTGCTGGCTTGAGTATATTGGAGGCATCCATTGCACCATCTGTTCGACCAGCCCCGATGATTGTATGGGCCTCGTCAATAAAGAGAATTATTTTTCCATCTGATGCTTCAATCTCGTTAAGAACTGCTTTGAGACGTTCCTCAAAATCACCTCTGAACTTGGTTCCTGCAATCAATGCGCCCATATCCAGTTCAAGAACTCGTTTATCCAATAATGAATCGGGAACATCTCTTTCTGCAATACGCTGTGCGAGTCCCTCTGCAATTGCAGTTTTTCCGGTTCCAGCTTCACCAATAAGAATTGGATTATTTTTCCTTCTTCTTGAGAGAACATGGATCACCCGTCTGATCTCATCCATTCTACCGATTATCGGATCAAGTTTTCCCGTACGTGCTAATTCAGTGTAATCTGTAGTATACTGCTGAAGTGCCTGGAATTTATTCTCAGCATCCTGATCCTGCACTTTGTGGACTGTTCTAAGCTCTCGGACAGCGGATTCAATATCACTATATGAAATTCCTCCCTCAGAGAATGTTTTTCTCATGGATTTGGATCTCTTGATTATTCCCAGCAATAGACTGTCGATTGATACATATGTATCACCCAATGCCTTTGCAATTATTTCAGCCTCATCCAAGGATTTTCTGGTGTCATTGGATATTCTGGGTTCATCACCTCCCTCTACCTTGGGAAGAGTTTGAACCAGTGTGTTGACTGTTGATACAATTTGACTTGAAGATCCCGTTTTACTGATGATATCATTGATTAATCTATAACTAGAATCACTAAGCATGATTTGAATAATATGTTCGGGTTCGATCTGATGATTATCAAAATGACTAGCAAGTGATTGGGCTTGAGTTATTGCTTCTTGGGTTTTATATGTATATTTATTGAAATTTGCCATAGTTTTCACGCTTATGTACTTTTGGTATTATACCTGTTGTATACTACTATGTATTATCAGATATAAAAAACTATCGAAGCCTAATGGGTCAGTTTTCTACTTTTAACAACTATTTTCTATTCTAAATTAAACTCAGTACTTTATTGATTCACATCTGAGACTAAACTGGAGTCTTTTATTTCATTTCCCGTAGTATTAATTAATAAGTTGATATAATCTAATTATCACCGTGGAATAATGAAACCTCTGATTAAATGGCCTGGTGGAAAATCACGTGAGATCAAATATATCAGAGAGCTGATCCCTGAATTTGATCGCTATATTGAACCATTTGTAGGGGGAGGGGCTTTATTTTTTGAATTGGCACCCAATAAAGCAATAATTAACGATGTGGATGATTTACTCATCAAATTCTACCAATTAATAAAATCTGAGAACTCCATCTTTAAACAAGGATTAGATAAAATAGTTGAAGATTGGGCTTCCCTAAATGAGTTAGTTGAACCATTATTCGAGTTTTTCTGTGATCTGATTCATAAGGGTCGTAAAGGGAGACCAGGACCTCTAAAAATTGGAGCGTTCCTTTCAAAAATTGACCATATTGATAGAAATTACTATCTAAGGGACCCATTTGATAAATATCTCACACTTAGTATTAAATCAAAGATTCAAAGAGTAATCAATCTGGAAGAAAAACACAGTTTAGAATTTGATACTGACCTGATGGAAAAACACCTGGAAACTGCAATAAGAGCGGCCTATTACACTATGTTAAGAGATGAACCGATCAAATCAGAAACGGATAATATGATTCGATTTTATTTCATTCGTGAGTTCTGTTATGGCTCAATGTTTAGATTCAACAAATCTGGCAAATTCAACATCCCTTATGGAGGTATAAATTATAATAAAAAATCCTTCGCAAACAAAGTGAATGCCTTGTGGAAAGAGGATACCAAAGAATTATTCAAAACTACTAAAATATTTAACACTGATTTTGAGAATTTTTTCAAACAGATTAAACCCCAAAAGAATGATTTTATCTTCTTTGATCCCCCCTATGATAGTGATTTCAAAAATTATGGGAAAAATCCATTCACCCAGCAAGATCAGGAAAGGTTGGCAATTGAGTTTGCCAAATTAGAATCTAGGGGCCTGATGGTAATAGGTGGCTCTCCATTCATCTCCAATCTCTATAGTGATTTAAGTCAGGAGTATAGCAATATCAAAATCGACGATTATCCAATGAAATATACCTATAACGTGCGAGGAAGAAATAACAGAACAACCAATCATCTCATAATTACGAATTATTAGATGATATCATTGATTTTGAATGCAATAAATGGGTTTTAATTTACCCATTTCCCCATTGATTTTGAAATTGAAACGATCCAAAAAAAGTATTCTGGTGGAGGTTTCTCATCTAGAGGAATTGATTAATCATATCAAACTCTCAAATATTGAACAGATTGAGAGCTCATCCAAATTTATTATCTTACAAGCTAAATTCAAAGATATTGAGATTATGATCTATAACTCAGGCATCATCATTTACAAGGGCAATATAAATAATTTCAGAGAATTTGAGGAAATTATTATAGAATATTACAATATCAATTCTATCAAGCCACCCAAGATGAAGTTAACTGAAGAATACAAGGAGAGAGAACATATAGGTTGGGATTCTACCCCAAAAAGTGTGTGGCTCACCAAGGAGCAGATAGTCCATCTGAAAAAATATCTTGCCGGTCAGGAGGAGATTTCCGAACATGCACCCAAACGTAAACATGAGGAGAGACGATACCTAAGAGAAAAGGACGGCAAGAAAGAATGGTTGGTGATAAACAACAATTCAACAGTTTTCACCGTTGGTGGATATGATCAGTTTGATGATTTGGTAAGATCATTAACCACTGAACATGAATCCTACTCCCAAGAAACTATCTTTGCCATCAATGTGGATTACCAGTATTCAAAAATAGGACCAATTGTTGCAACGATCGTGATGATGGATCCATCCCAGTTACAGGAACTACAGATTGCAGGTATCAAACATAAAACACTGGTCAGAACCTTTCCCTATGATGAGCAGTACGATGTTATCACCAAAACTGTAGACTACTATGATAATATCATAATAGAACCATCTGAATTGAATTCTCTAGATCTCAATAATTCATATGAGGATTACACATCCCAGGTAAACAAAATAATAGAGAACAAGCTGATTGAGTCACTTAAAAAAGTCTCAGTCTCCGAGGATACAATATTTGTGATGGATGAGAATAGCACCAGCATCTATAAAGAGAGAATTTTTGGTTTAAATTCTGAATTTAGCATTTGTGATTTTGAGATCTCAATTCCTCTGAGCATTGCATCTGTACTAACTTACGTATCTCAGAAGCGATGGCTTGAAGAAAATGAAAAATTGCTTGGGTTTGAGTTGAATTACAAAAACACGGATAAAATAATACAATCCCCTCACAAGAATAAAATATTGAAATTGAAATATTTCAAGAGCGAATAAAATAGATAGATAAAACATTCAGATCCGCATTCATGGTCAGATAAAGTATTTGTAAGTACAATTAATAGAACAACCCCATGGATCATCCCAAAGTAGGCCTAGTACTCAGTTCAGACTATCTGGATCCGCATAAGTTAATTGAGTTATCACCCCTAGTAGATCAGTTAGGTTATCACCAGATCAGTGTTCCAGAGATATGGGGTTATGATGCCATCTCACTATTATCAATTTTGGCAACTACCACAAAGAAAGTCAGACTAGCAACAGGAATTGTGAACATATATAGCCGTACACCTGCCATGATGGCGATGACTGCTGCATCTCTTGATAAGCTATCCAAGGGTAGAATGACCCTTGGAATTGGAGTATCAGGTCCCGCAGTGATTGAGAACCTGCATGGACAAGAATTTACCAAACCATTGCAGAGAACCAGGGAATATATCTCGATTCTTAGAACATTGTTTGACAACAAGAGATTGAACCATGAAACCACCCAATTGGGGAATCTTAAAAATTTTAAATTATCTATCAAGGATATAAATTCAGATATTCCCATTCACATTGCATCTCTAGGCCCAAAAAATATGGAACTAACTGCGGAACTGGCAGATGGATGGATTCCTGTTATCATGCCACTAGAAGCGTTTAAAGCAGAAGTAATCAAGATGAAGGAAAATCTTGGCAAATACAACAGATCGGTGGACAATTTCGAGATCACACCTTTTGTACTTGCTATGATTGGGGATGAGCCTGAGAAGATAGCCCTGATTAAGGGGCATCTAGCCTATTATTTCGGTGGGATGGGTACATTCTATAACAATATGTTAAGACGGATGGGATTTGTGGAGGAAGCAGATTCTGTCTTGGATCTATGGAAAAGAGGGAAGGTTGTCGAAGCTGCAAACAGTATTTCAGAAGAGATATTGGCCAAGATATGCATATATGGACCAAAAGAAGAGGCCCAGGAAAGATTGATTAATTTTATAAAAGCAGGAGCAACAACACCCCTTCTATCACTACCATTTAAATCCAAGTTGGAGCATGCAATGGAAACGTTCCAAGCACTGGCTCCATCAAGCCTATCCATCTAATATATCACAATCAGCTAAGAACTGCCTGATCTTTTCATACATGAATAACTGGTTCTTTCTTTTGACTACCCCATGACCCTCATCATCAAATCGTAGAAGCTCAGTTCTAACCCCATTCCTCTTGAGCTCCTCAAAGACCTGCAGAGCCTCTGATAATGGGACCCTCTCATCATTATCTCCTTGGATGACTATTGTTGGTGTCTTAACCTGATTGATGTTATGGATTGGACTGATCCTAATTAGGGTCTCCATATCCTCGTCAAGGCTACCATACTCAACCTCTCTTAATTTTCGCCTCCATTCAGCTGTGTTGCTTAGAAAAGTCACAAAATTAGAGATCCCAACAATATCAATGGCCGCAGCCCAAACATCGGGATATTCTGTGATTGATGATAATACCGCAAATCCACCATATGAGCCCCCATAGATGATAAATTTATCAGGATCCAAGCTAGGATCGGAGGCTTGAAGATGCTTCACAAGTGTGTTAATATCAGCCATACTATCCAGTCTTTTATCCTTGTCATCAAGGGAGAGATAGGTCCTTCCATACCCTGATGAACCACGAATATTGGGTGTGACTACCACAATACCAAGTGACAAAAAGTATTGAATTATCTTATTGAATGAGGGGGTTATTTGACCTTCAGGACCACCATGAATAATAAACATGGTTGGCATTGGCTCCTTTGTACTCAATGGCTTATAAATAAAATATGGGATCTCTAAACCATCAAAACTTGTGAAACGGTTTAGTTCAGGATCTATAAATGGTGGAAGGTTGGGTCCTGAGGCAAATGTTTGCTGTTTTAATTCGGATGAAATGATCTCCAGTTCCCAAATATTATTCACCTTGCTAGCACAAGCGTAGGACATGAGAATTTTATTACTATCAGAGTTAAGTACAAAACTACGTAAATAGGATCTCAAATCTCCTGACACAAGATTGCCTTTTTCATCAGGGAGTTGTAGTTTGATTGGTGCCAAAGGATTGATCAGTTCAGAGATGAATAGCTGATCCATACCATCGATATTCTTGGCATATATTATGCGATTTCTATCAGAATCATAGACCACGCTATGAGTGTTCCAGTTATCTGATTCCAAATAAGTCAATTGATAAGTTGATAAGGATAGCATGCTGATACCCAAAAATTCCCTGCCTAGATCACTTAGGACAATTAATCTTTCATCATCAGTAAAATCAATCGCATAGATCCTAGCCTCCTTTTCACCGAGAAGTTTTGAAACAAGATTCTTATTGGTCTTTGACTCTAAGTCAAATATATTGGGTTCTACATGCGTATTCCCATAATAAATATTGTAGAGAAGCAAATTATTATGACTTGCTACCGGTGTGATAATTGTTTGGGGTTTTCCCTCAAAGAGCAATTCGGGATCAGAATCCTCCTTGACAGGCAAATTGTACCGATAGAGGTCAAATCTCTGCTTGTCATCCAAGTTTGCCGAGAAATAAATGGCTTCATCATCGACAAATGCAAATCTATGCTTCACCGATAGATCTCTTGTCAACTGATAGCTTTGATTTTCTGTGATAATATGAAATTGGAAATTTTCATCTCCACCAAGATCAGAAGAGTAAAGTATATCTCCATTTGGCAAATATACTGGATTTGTACATCTATCATCTCTGAATGTTAGTTGTTCAGGATCAAATATTGAATTCAATTGCTGCCGATATACCTGTTGGATGCCAGTGGCATTGTATGTGAAGATGAAATCATCATTTTTAGGGTGATAATCAGCACCTCCAGCAGCATTAATATTGAAATATTTCTCAATTTGGATTTTACTCATAATATAACTTGATTATATTTGTTTTTTAAATTTGGGTTTTGTCTAGTTGATTCTTTGTCCACAAGTTGTACAGTACATAGCTGCACCCATATTTTCAGAGCCACAATTCTCGCAGTACTTGCTTGATGTTTGCTGTTGATAATCAGGTTTGCTTGGTTGACTACTTTCAGGTTGATACGGGGGTTGATAAGTGGATTGAGTTGGTGGCTGTTGCACATATCCGGGCCGTGGTTGTTGATAGGCATTTTGGGAAGAGGTATATTGAGGTTTGGCATGTATTTCCTTGGATTTCTTACTACTACGATAAATTAGGAATACTATAAGAATCACACCAGCAATGATGGCAATGGTAACTAATGTGTTAGACTCGCTAGAGCTTGAAGAACCCGACTCAATCGAGGAATACAATGTATAACTCATAGATGAGGGATTATAAAGACTATATGAGAAGATTGCAATGTTTTTATAAGTCTTGGAATCTGGAGTATAGGAGAATGTTGCATACCCATCCTCTGTATAACTCCAGGCCAGTAAACGACTACTATCTCCAGAATCCATAATGTCGGTAAGAGCGTTCTCTACATCCTCAAATCCATCAAAATCTCCATAGAAGATCCATAATTCTGCACTCGCGGAAGTGATTAGCTCAATTGTAAACGTCTCACCTGCGGGTATCTCATAACCAATGATATCTATCTCATTATCATCCCAGTATTCATCTCCATTCTCATTTATAGTTCCGTCCCTGGAATACGGTAAACTGGATTGAGATAATGATAGTCCGGTATCATCAGATATTGAACAGGGTTCTAGGGAAACCATAATATTAGATTTATCCGCCTCTCCAGATCCAAATGATAAAAATGATAGTATAAGTAGTATTAATAGAATCTTATTGAATTTCATGGAACAACTAAATTATTGAAATGAATTGAATATAAAAAGGAATATAGGCAACGTAGTTCAAATGCAACTATGCATTTGTTCCTAATATTGATCCTAGGGGTAAAGCCAACCATGATAATATCTCTGTTGTATGAGGACCATCTGATTGACTACCAGATTAGATAATTTTGAATGAGCTTGTGGTTACCTCAGTGATAATATGATGCTGCAGCATCTGATCCATCCCGATCAACTGAACTTGATGTTGTAACTGGAACAGCAACTACAATAGGATCAGTATAAGTTTGACCATATTGTACTGTCACTTCTGTGGCACCAACGGAGACAGCACCTGCCTCTCCGATTTGAGAAAGACTAAACTCGTTAGGAATGGACAGCTTCATCACCCAAAATTCTTAATTCTCTATATTTTCACAAATGTATGAGAGAATCCTTTTGAGTTGACAGGAACATCTTGATCTATGCCAAGTGATTATGCACAACTTGCACTCGACAGTTTGAGAGATAACTCAAATTTTCAGTGGTACATCATCCCAATAATGGTGGTGGTAATTTACATTTACAGTATTGAGATCAAGAAAGCTCTGAAAACTGGTAACTGGAGCGTGGTTACAGCTGGTCTGGCCCTATTTGGAATGGATCTGATTAATGAGATATGGAATAGTTTGGTCTTCCATTTCACAGACCACGCTGCCTTCTGGATGACTCCTGGTGACAGTGTCTATATCATAATGATTGGATGGAATTTGGAGATCGCACTGATGTTCTCCATTGCTGGATTGGCCTTTGCCAACATGCTACCCGAGGATAAAAAGCTAAAGATTCTAGGTCTCCCCAACAGATGGGCTCTGGCCATTGGTTTTGGTATATTCTCCGTATTTGTGGAGGTTCTACTCAATGCAGCAGATGCTCTTGTATGGGAGTATTCCTTCTGGAACGCATCTTTCGGAGGAATCTGGCTTATCTTCTTCTTTGGTTACTTTCACTTTTTCATTGCTGCGTTTGTGGTACATGATATGGAGCAGCTAAAAAACAAGCTGAAAGCCCTTGGAATTATCTATGGTATTGGAATCTCTGCATTAATTTTGTTTATGGGAATCCTGAAATGGATCTGAGATTTTTCAGAATTGCACTTAGCCGACACTATCATGAAGTCTGTCTAGACATAGTAATACCACACAAAAAATTATTTTTTAATATTTTGAAAAGTATGATTTACTAGCGGTGCTAGCAGTAAGTATTATTATACAAAGGAATTAGCCATTGGTGAAAGAAAATCTTTGCTGCTAGGTAAAATTATTGCTAGCGGTTGCTAGCCGCTACTAGCAGTAAACCATAAAATATTGCATTTCCAT
>DAOUUM010000388.1 GCA_030668165.1 Candidatus Heimdallarchaeota archaeon | reverse complement strand
AGAAGGAGATAAGGTAAAAGCCGGATTAACCGTGCTGGCAAAATTAATTGGAGAATAGCTATGAGCTCAATTCAAAAAATTGATAGGATAATGCACAGGAAATTGCATTTCAGAGGTCATACGGCTGATATTTACGCAATTTTAGCCAATTTCTCCACAATCAGTAATCTATTACTGGGATTGGCCGTGATAATAACGATCCTTGTATTTGGATCAACTGTTCCTGTCAATAGAGCATTAATGGCAAGGCTAATTGTTCTGGCTGCAAGTTTTGATGCTGTAGATGGTAAATTAGCAAGGCGTTCCAGTACAAGACCAAAACTAGGGGCTCAGTTTGATACCGCAGCTGATCTAGTCTCATTTGGGTTTGCACCCAGTGCAATGATAATCTACATGTTTTATATATTCGATTCCTTTATCGCTTTGACATTCGCGGGAATATATTTGTTCACAGCTAGTTTTCGATTATCTCGTTTCATGATTGATCAAACTACAACAAAATTTGGGTATTTCAAAGGTATGCCCTCTCCTGTATCTGCAATTTACATTGCGGGATGGTTTGTACAGCCCAATATTAACCTTATTCTCGCAGGATTCTTGATAATTCTGATATCAAGCACCATGATTAGTAGTTTACCCTACACTGGAATGAGAGTGGTGAAAACCAAATTTCAGATATTCTATGCCATATTTACAATATCAATAATGTTATTGTTCACCTATGCACCTGATTCTTGGATGGTAAATTTAGGTATAGTCTGGATTGCCTATGTCACATATTTTGCCAGTATAGGTCCCTTCCATGCCTATTCTACTTTGGTCAAGGAAGGTCATTATTAGTAGTAATCACATATTTGATCAAGATTTTTGTTTTTTCATCATAATATTACCCACAGGCTAGATATCTTTTTTATGGAAATGGTGATAAAAATAACTTAGGAGTTGTAATCGATTTCAGACTTAGAATATTACCTCGTAACAGGAGAAGGAACCACAGAGAAATTATCATCATTTGAGAAAAAATCAGATTCAGTATATGTTGTTGTTGACCATAAAGAACGAGTGATCGCATTATGGAAGGGAATAAATGCACCGATCAGATTAAAATTCATTGGTTCAAGAGCCCTTGGAAATACACGAAAGGATGTCGGCTATCACTACAAAACCGATGTGGTAGATGAGGGCGATGAGAGCAGATCATTCAAGGAACGAGTACTTGGTGTTTCAGGTGATACTGATACCAAACCTGTAGGTGTGGTGTCTGACGAATCTCCTGGTTTCACATCATATGCCGAAGCAGCTGCACAACAAGGTGTTGAGATAGATGATGCTGAGGTGGATAAAATTAGAACTGGAGGAGTTTCTGGTAAATTCGCCAAAATGGGTGGTCTCGGATCGCGGCCCCAACAAAGTTTCTTAGCCTCTGCAGAATTTTTTGAGGAGAACAGGGAAAGCAAGAATCAGGCAAGATCTGCTTTGCAAGAAGGTGATCTGAAAGTAGTCAAGAAAATCTTGAATGAATTGGGTCCTGCACAGGGATATTCTAGAGAAATGATTGTTATAGGTTCCAAAATATATAATCTTGCAGGTTCAGACAATGATGTTGATTTCGAGGATCTGGATAATCCATTGGATGGAATAATCATGATTAAAGACTACATACCCCGTCTAATATGTGATGGTGGCTCAGTGCAAGCTATAGAATTGCTTAAACGCACCTCGGAAGATGTCGGAGAAGAAGAATTCACCCAGGATCTTGCTGATCTTACAGCCATGTTCCAAATAGAAATTGAATAAATCATTTAATTAGATCTATTACTCTGTAATATCACTGTCTTATTATTGATATTGTTTATACAAAAAGTATTGAGTTATCACGATTACTTGTATCAATACATCTCATCAGGTACATCTTTTAGGATCTCAGCAATCTGGGGACAGTGACTTACCAGCACTTTGGCTGCTTTGGTGAATGTCTCAATTTTCTTGGTTCCACCAACTAGAAGAAAACGATTGTCCAAAGCTCTCAGAATGAGGAATCCACTTGTTCCCCGGAGCATGACATCTGCTAATTCACCAAATTCCAGTTTCATTACTGCCAGGTTGCTTGAATTAACCATTGCTGCAGAAATCGCTGAAAGCTCAGAGGAATCAGCATTGGTTTTTGTGAAAAATGCAACTCTTGCTCCAGTTACAGTAATTATCCCTAAAGTATCAATTTCAGCCTCATTTACAATGGCATGAAGTTCTCGGCTTAATGTTTGTGCAATTTCTTGTGTCACTCTTACTGACATAGTTTAACTCCTACTATGTGCTAATATCATTATTACTTAATAGAGTTTATCTCATCTAGTAAGTAATTATAAAATTTTGCTGAAAATTATTCTAGATGTAATAACTTGAGGATCATGAAATTTTCTTGTAAATCATTATCAAATTCGATTGCACTTATAATTTAGACAATTACATAAATATAAAATTAACAACGTGGATGATACTGTATAGAGCACTATGACTGAAGAAATCGTAACGAATTTTGATATTCCCAAGATGAAGTCTATTGAAATTATAGATTCAGCTGAGAGATCAAGAATATTGTTAGATGAGACTCGATCCAAGATAATAAGGGTAATGAGACAGGGAATATTCCGAGATGGTGAGATGAGTTATGAGTTCTCAGTCAGTGAAATTTCAGAAAGAATGGGTACCTCTCCACAGAGGATCTATCACCATGTAGATAAGCTCGAAACCCATGAATTTTTGAACAAGAGCAAGGAGATTAAGAGAGGAAAATCTAAAACCGTTTACTATCGTAGATCTGCTCATGGCTTTGTTATCAACATGTTCACTGACGAAGATACTTTGGAAATGAGGACTGAGAGGGAAGAAAGAACGAAAAATTGGGTTGAGAAATTTGCCAAGAATTTCAAAATCGAATTAACTGATATAGAAATTAAACGGATATCTGAGTTAATACAAGAGATTGATAAAGGTGAGACTGAAAATTATAAAATAATAGATAAAAACCTCTCCTCTGAAGATTTATGTGAAGGTGTTCATCAATCAATAATGTTCATGCAAAATTTGATGTTGCTAAATAATCCAGATTCATATGCGGCTATGAAGGAAATTGGGGATATTATGTTAAATAAACTAAAGAACATAGATGAATAGTAACAAGCCTCGAGTTTATCAAAGAATAACCTGGCGCCAATTAACACATAAAATATATGATTCTTGTCAATCTATAAAAACAGCCTAAATTGAATATCCCAACTATTACAGCGATTTGTCAACAGTAGTTTCTTTAAATATATCTGGCTTTGAATATTTCTCAGATATTGTAAAATCTGTAACACAATAGAGTGATATTGTATTACGATGACTTAACCTTATTAAGTAATGAATTATAATAAGGAATAAGATAAGAATGGAGAAGTTTAGAATTCTCTGT
>DAOUUM010000363.1 GCA_030668165.1 Candidatus Heimdallarchaeota archaeon | reverse complement strand
CATCGGCTAACTTCTGAAATGATTTGGAAAATTATTCTCCCCTACTATGAAATAGAAAAGCTAAATATTTTAACCAATAGAATAAACAAATCAATATCCGATTCCTTAGGTTTATTATATCAAATCAACATATTTACATTATAAGTAATGGTGACCTTCTGACATATGACACAAGATTTTGATAGAATTATTGCTCAGGAATTTTCATGGATAACTAAGAATGAATTAACCTTCATTATCCGCGGAAATATCCTAACAGGGAAAGTTGGTAGAACCAGTAGTGGAGAGAGCATCCAAGTGCAGATATCAATCCCTGAATTTTACCCAATAGTTCGACCTGATATTAGAGTATTGACAAAAATTACTCACCCAAATATTGATCCTGATGGGACATTGAATTTACAGATCTCCGACGAATGGACACCGGAATACCGTCTTAAAGATGTTATTTCAAGCATTAGAAGGTTATTTGTGAGATCCAAGGGATCAATTGTAGATAAAACACCAGTGATTAGATCTGAAACTTCGCATCTAGAGACACAGATACAGGATCTGCAAAAAGAAATTGCAGATTACAATAAGAAAATTACTGAGGTAAAAACCCAACAACTTAGTACTGTTGGAGGAACTGGTGTTGGCATAGCTTCATTCAAAATAAACCAAAGATTGGATGCTGAATGTCAGCTAAGTGCCATGAATGATCTCCTGGAATTACTTAAGATGAAATTTGAAGAAGCTGAATTAGATCAGATTAATTTCTTCCGATTATTCAAAAAATACATCCGGGAAAGGTACATAATTGTACAACAATTAAATTCTTTAGAGGGAATTGACTATGAGTTACCAAAGACGAAAACAAAAGAACCCATTAGAAATTGAAGCTGACCTATTTGCAGCAATTGCAACTATGGATAAGCTATCAAAATATTTTGATAAAGGTCTAGTAGAAGAGACCCTTTATCGAAGGCAACTTAAATCATGTATATCAGATGTATTTAAGTCCAGGATGTTGTTAGAACAACTTGGATTTAATATTGAAGAGTTCATTTCCATTCAAGATCTAAAGAATAAGTATCCAGAGGGTTTACGAAGACTTGATCTTGTCGAAGGATTAGATGGTGAATCAGAAGGTATTGGATTTAAGGATTTGAAGGAATTACCCGCAAAATCAGCAGATTATGTTGCAAATGCTATTGAATTGATAGACCTGTTAAAATTAGGGACAGTAGCTATTGTAGAATATATTGTTCCCCCATTAGATGAAATGAGTGATATTCTAACCAAATTCCCAAACATTGGAGAAACTCATTGGAGTGTAGTTGAGATTAATGGTTGGAGAAAAATATTGCTTGATGAGCAACCAAGTAAGGTTCTTCCAGATGATCAGAGAGAAAAGCTTGAATTCGATGCTGTACGTTGGCTAAACGAGTTCAGACGCAATCTGAAGGAATTATAATTGGGGTGTAGTTATGGGTTTAAGAGATATTGAACGCAAAATCCGTTCTAAAAGTGCATACCAAAGGAAGGAAGCTGAACTCCTATTAGATGAATTGGATCTCATGATTGAAAATATTGAGGGATTAAAGGAGCAATTAAAGAAGTTTGAGAAAAAACATGGAAAGGATATCAGTTCTAACAAAGATTATTATTCAAAGGTATCTGAGTTACGTGAAAATCTCGGATTACCACAGGAGATTGGAGTATACGAATGGAAGGATAGCCCGTCTTTAAAAGATAAGATTAGTGGGAAGGGTTATTTTGATCAACTCGGTAATGAAATATTAGAACTTGGTAAATATGCTATTTCAGAAACTGGAGGCCTTATATCAATTGCAGAAGTGGTATTGAGAATTAATAAGACTAGACCTGGAAAGTTGGTTCCTCCAAAAGATGTCGTAAAAGCATTGAACAATCTTGTTGAAGTCAAACTTATCAGTCCCTTGAGAAAATTGCCCTCTGGGGTATTGGTTGCTGAATTCATCGCAATTGAGATGTCTGAAGATCAGGAAGAGATTTTTAATCTTGCATCAAGACATGGATTCCTAACCCAAGAAACATTATTGATCCAACTTGGTTGGTCAGCAGATAGGTCAAGCAGGGTACTCGAGGAACTAGTTAAACAGGGAATCGCAATCAAGGATGAAACTTACCATGAAGGTATAAAATACTGGTTTCCTAGTTTAGGACAATAATTGAAAAAGTAATAAAATTCTATTCAGTTCCAGGATCGTAAATAATAAAAGAAACCTTTGAAACTGCAGTTTTACAGATTTTTCTGACTCCATGGTTTCCAGGTTCATATCTCGAGTTTACTAGTTTAGCATTCTCTAATTGCTTTACTTGGGCACTGATATTTGCTTCAGTTTGATTCAGTTCCTCTGCTAATCTGGAGATATCATATTCCTTTTTCGTAAGGAGTTGCAATATTCGATACCTTGTTTTAGAACTAATAGCTTTTGCAATCTTCAAAATCTGTTCAGGGTCACTGTTATTTAATTCAATCTCGTCCATATGAATCAGCATTCCTTAGATAATTATTTAAATATTACATAATTAATCATTTCAAAATAGAATTCTTCAATTAAATAATATTTAAAGTGGATCAATCTATTAGATTGTTTATAAATTAGCAAAATATTTGTGAAATATCGACAGATCTCGAATAAAACTGGAGTGAACAAAGAATACGAGAACTATAGTATTTTATTAACTATACTATCATTAGGTTTTTTTAATTGTTAATTAATTAGAAATTATCAGTTTTTTTTTACTTTTATTTATAGGAATAACATCAGCTTTTTACTTAAAGAAATAAATTATCGGAGTGTGCAAAATCGGAAACTTAAGCCCCCTTTTGTTAAAAACGTGATCCACGAAAACTACGCTTCCGTCGAGATCCCCTTTATTGTTTCATTGGAGGCAGATTGGCCCACACCTTCATGGGATCACGAAAGTACAGAAATTATTTTTGAGAGAGATCCGAAAAAAGTATTGATAAGTTATTTGGGAGACAGGAGACCCGGTGTTGCACTACAGGCTTTAAAATCATTCAAAGTTCAGTTTGAAATAAATTTTCCTGAGAAGGGAGAGTGGTTACTTGTTATACAAGGTAAATCCGAAAATTGGGAAGGATCCGTTATTGTTGAATAATTGTGGGTTTATACTTCTCTAATTCACCAGTTTTAATCCAAGTAGTATACCAGTGATCTATACGCTCTATTCTCTTTGTTGTGTCCTCAACTGATGGTTTAACGAGAACACAATGAAATACACATCTACCACAAGCATTGTGATCCTCAAAATATTTGATACATCTATCCCCATTTATCTTGAATTCATATTTATCATCTTTCTCGATATGTGGAAATCTATCTGCGGAGAGAGATTGTGAGGGGCAATTGCCAACACAATATGTGCACCTCTTGCAGAATTCATTCACTCCCTTATTTATAGGTTCATCGAATTCAAGGGGCATCTCAGTGGTTATAATACCAATTCTGACCAATGGACCATATTTATGATCAATAAACAGGCCTGTTCGTCCTTTTTCACCCAGGCCAGCATTTTCTGCATATGGAGGGATTAAAAGTTGGTGGTACTGATTTTCATCACCCAAAGGGTGTTGACATGTGGATTGTTATCCTAAATCACGGATAAATTTGGTTATTTTTG
>DAOUUM010000070.1 GCA_030668165.1 Candidatus Heimdallarchaeota archaeon | reverse complement strand
CAATTAATTTTACTACGAGCCACTCCCTCAATTCTTGATAAACTCTTATAATGCGAATTTGTTAATTTCTCAACCAATCTCTATTACATCCTCCTCAGTGATTATTTTAGATAACTGTATACTTTCATTTGATCGTTCTAATTCCTCTTCCCTTTTTCATAAAGCAAGATACCGATTAGATATATTACAGCACTTATCAATACAAGGATCCCCATTCTGGCCCAAATGATTGAATCAGTTAGAGGGGTCCCAGCAAAGATCAGTCCTATGGCATCAGTTGCATAAAAACTTGGAAAAATCCATTTGAAGCTACCTGCACCCATAAATTCTGGAGGAATGAATGTAGCAAAAATTTGCTGAGGTACTATGAAGATAAACGCAAATCCTCCTGCAGCACTTGCTGTCTTTGAAAAGGTTGAGGTTATCATTCCAAATCCAACAGAGCAGAAGGTAAGAACTACCAAAAATGCAAAAATCAGTAAGTATCCGACAAATCCATTCAATGGTCTATATCCAACTATAAATGCCATACCCAGGGATAGGATAATTTGAATCAATGGTTTAATGGTATAGGATATCATCTGACTAACTATATACTCAGCAGATGACAATGGAGTGGTATACAATCTTTTTTGCAATCCAGACTCACGTTCAGCAGTAACAGATGATGCTGCATCATAAATTGTTAATAGACAAGAGTAAGCAAGAAGTCCAGGAACCATGATTTCAAATATGGTGTAATCAGGATGCCATCCATAGTTATCACCCATTGATAATCCAAATAATAGAACAAGTATAGGTACAAGCAGTAGTGTAAATATTAATACAAGTGGATCCATTATCTGTCTCCTCATTTCCATTTTCACTATGGTAAAAATTCGCTGGAATTTCATTAATACATCCCCTCCAAAATACTTCTGCCAGTGATCTTCATAAAAACCTCTTCAAGATTCTTGACCTCGTGTTCTTTAATTAATTCCTGTGGAGTGCCCAAGGCAATCAGGTGACCATAGTCGATAATTGCTACCCTATCACATAGCCTCTCCGCCTCTTCTATGTAATGAGTGGTCAGTATAATGGTTTTATCCTTTCCTGTTAAGTTTTCAAGAAAATCCCATACCTTTCTGCGATTTCTCGGATCCATGCCTACCGTTGGTTCATCTAGGAAGAGAATTTCAGGATCGCTGATCAGGGATATAATTAGACTTAATTGCCTAAGCATTCCACCACTGTATCCTTTTGCTTTTCGTTTGCGATCATCATAAAGTCCTAGTAGTTTCAATAGTTCTTCAGAGCGTTTTGCAATGTATTCTTTTGATAAGGTGTACATATTTCCAAAAAATTCTATGTTACCTTCTCCAGAGAGAAATTTGTAAACTGCTGGTTCCTGAGGACACACACTAATCAATTCCTTGACATTCTTCATCTCAGTTTTAATATCGCATCCACCCACAGATGCATCCCCATCTGTAGGTGATAGAATTCCTGTTAATATACTAATAATTGTTGATTTACCGGCTCCGTTTGGTCCTAATAGGCCAAAAACTTCACCTTTATTGACATGAAAAGATACCCCATCCAATGCTTTCACAGTGGGAGTGCTACCTTTCCCTTTGTAATGTTTCTTTATTGCATTTACTTCAATTGAATGAGAATTGCTTCTGTTATTATTAATTTCAGTTGATCCATCTTGATTTTCTATTGACATTTTCTAATCATCCTTTTTCATTTATATGATCATTCGTATAACATAATGACCAAATGCTGTTCTTACAAACCTATATTAGCAATAGTAACAAATAATTTGTGGACTAAGATCATCATTAAAGGAAAAGAGAGATGGTACTATTCAAAATGACCATGATCCTATGTTGATTGAAGTACAATTGCTTCCAAATAGTTCATAGTCGTTTTTTATAATTCATAACAGCAAAGCAAGTTATCAGTGAAATTAAAAATAATTCAAATTGTAATGACACAGATGAATTTTCTGAATTAGAAACAGTTGTGATTTCTAGAATCTTCAAACCCTCCTCTTGATCCGCAAGAAATACATACTCCTCCAATGCTAAGATCCCATAAGCTTTTCCAGTATCGGAGTAACTTCCAACTACAGAGAAATTGGGATCTGTCATATTGAGAACCACTATTCCACCAGTCATTCCAGCCAGGTAGACAAGACCATCATTTATGGATAGGAAGGCAAATTCATTAAACTCATTGTATTCACCGATTAAAGTAATATCGGTTGGATCCTCAATATCAAGAATCTGAAGCCCCTTATTCCAAAAGGTGAGAAACGCATAATTGCCTGAAATTTCCACATCTATTGCAAAACTGCCGGTGGGACCAGCATATTGACCTATTAGTTGTGGTTCTGAGGAATTACTGATATCTAGGATCTTCAACCCTTCTGTTTTTAATACATATGCTTTGTTTCCAGCTATTTCAACACCGTTGGTATCACCAGAGGTCAATGAATTGCTCAGTTGGACCGGATTAGAAGGATCAGATACATTGAGTATCATAAAACCTGGATTCCCAATATTATTGAACCCATTTACGATATACGCTAGATTATTCTCTACATGGACATCCCAGGTATAACCACCCACATAATTCGTGAGTATTTCAGGATTCTGTGGATCTTGACAATCAATAATTGTTAGACCGGATGAGCCATCTCCGATATATGCAATTTCATCATAGACATATATCTGATGTGCAAAACCGGAACTGTGACCTGTAGAAATGAGGGCTGGTGATTCTGGTACATGAGATAATAATTCAGGTTCTGAAGGATCTGAGATATCAAAAATTCTTAATCCTTCATATCCACTTGTTACATATGCAAGATTAAGGATTTCATCAACCCAAACATCAAAGGTATCCCCACCTGTATTCGTTTCACTTACTAATACCAATTCAATAGTATTATCTTCAGAAGAAGAACTCACATTTGGTATATTCATAAGAGGAAAAATAAAAAATAATAAGATACACATTCCTTTGAATTTTCTATTTGTATACATTAAATCATGTATACCATTCCTTGAAAACTATAATAAGAATATGATTTGGGCAATTATCCACTTGGATCATGAACACTTTGAATTCGAAAACTGAGGATTAATTCAATTCTGTATTAGAGATCCAGAAATCATTCAGGTTTCCTGAATAAGTAAAAAATTTCCTTCTCCTTCTGTCCCTCTCTATGACTCCAATCCCGGTGAAATTCATCAATCATCTCGAATCCCAAATCTCTCATTGTGATCTTATACCAATCACCAGAAAAGGTGGAATAGTACATCTTAGATCCCATAAAATCATCAATATACCCCTCCCAGGCTTTGGGATGACTGGTGAGAAGAACATATCCCCCAGGTTTTAAGAGGTTATACACATCCGTATACAGCTGGACTCGTAAAATTCTGGGTTCATGAAAATCTGCAAACATGGTCACCAGGCCATCGACACTACAAGATTCCACTTGTTTTACATACTCAGTCATTTGTCCAATCACAAAGTATTTCTCGCCATTCTCTACCCCAGAAATTGCCGATTTTATCTGCTCTTTTGATACATCCAAACCTGTGTAATCAAATCCAGAGTTGATAAGATCATGACCAATTGATGTGCCATTACCACAGCCAAGCTCAAGAATTTTCCCTTTACCAACACTAGCTTTGAATAATTTGAAAATATCTAGTTCTTTTCCAGAGGTAGTTTTACCATAATTGTGTTCTTTAACCACATTATTGTATCCATTCTCTACAATTTTGTAAATATCTTCCTTCACAACACTGTTTCGAAGATATACCTTTTATTTCTTTGTAATGTATACTATTCAAAATAAAGCATCAGATAAGGTCCTCTAATCC
This sequence comes from Candidatus Heimdallarchaeota archaeon, assembly GCA_030668165.1. Taxonomy (GTDB): domain Archaea; phylum Asgardarchaeota; class Heimdallarchaeia; order Heimdallarchaeales; family Kariarchaeaceae; genus JAJRQD01. The sequence continues at coordinate 5,863 of DAOUUM010000070.1, read as the reverse complement.
TGCATTCATAATATGCATATTAAAACAATGATTTTATTGTCCATTTCCATTATTTTTCTCAATCTCGCTTTCCCATAGAATTCTCATCTCCTCAGAATTCTCAAGTAACTCATCCAAGGTCCCTATACTGTCAATTTTTCCATCTTTGAGCAAGATAATCTGATCTGCCTGTTTGAGAGCAATCTTCCTATGTGAGGATACAAGATAGGTAACTTTTTTCTGTTCAAAGACTCGTTTCCACAGTAATTGTTCTGTCTTCACATCAAGTGCACTTGATATATCGTCAAGAATATACAATTCAGAATCCCTTGCAAACATACGTGCAGTGGCCAATCTTTGTTTCTGACCACCAGATAACTTCACCCCTTTTGGTCCAATCTTAGTATCAAGACCCTCATCAAACAATTTAATATCCTCTTCAATTACTGCTAATTTGAGAGATCCCTCCACATCAACCGAATCCACAGGGAGACCCAGCATGATATTTTCTCTGATACTCTCGGAAAATAGAGTGGGAATTTGTGTTGTATAACTGGTTCTTGGGGGTTTGAAAAATTCCATGGGATTCTCTACTCTCTCCTCATTCCAGTAAATATCTCCATTTACAGTAAATAAGCCCTGTATGGCACGTAAAACTGTGGTCTTTCCTGACCCTATCCGACCCGTAATCACATTGAAACTGCCTTTCTTCAACTGAAATGATACGTTTTTAATCCCATTTTCAGATCCTGGGAATGTATAACTCAGATTTTTCACCGTGAAGGTATTCAGAATATCATCTTTGGTCTTGATCAGTGCCTGGATTTCTGGATATTTCTTGTCGATATATATTTCTCCATGACTGACCACCTCACGTTCATCCTCAGCTTTCATTATCCTTGCTAATCTACCATAGGATACACCAGCTCTTTGCAAAGTGGCAATTAAAGTACCAATAGCACCCACAAATCCAGTTAGCCAACCGATAAGAAATGTAAAAATAAATAAATCGCCTATCCTAAACCTTCCAGATCTCAATTCATCCGCAATCAGATAGAACATTATACCAATGGATAAGCTGGACACAATGCCATACATGGAATTGATGATCTGTAATAATACATCATCCTTGATAGCAGCTCTCTTGCGAGTTTTATTTAGAGAATCAAAATGAGTGGCTATATTATCCTCTGAATTTGTCACCTTGATTGCCCGGACTGATGAGAATATCTCATTGATTGCGGATGTTACCATACCTGTGGCTTTTCGATTGGCCTTATTAAGTTGGGTGATTTTTCTTCTGGCCATGAGAACACTGATTATTAGAGCTACGAATGGAATTAAGATTAATGTGGTAATTCGTGAATTGAGAGAGAACATAATCCAGAATGCTATACCTGCAAAAATTCCAAAGTTGATCATCTGAGCGATGAAGGGACCCATACCCCCAATAGTCTCAACATCACCTCTGAATCTACTGACAATCTCCCCTGATGTCTCTTCCAGGGGGTCTGCACCCGGTTGTTTTAGAATTCCCTGTAGTAGATTTTTTCTCAGAAGGGTAAATACCTGCCACTGAAAGTTCACAAGCAGGATTATAAAGATAACAAATCCAATTATTTGGAATATGAATGTGACAGGCAATAAATAAATCAAATTCCACATACTAATTTCCACAGTTCCCAATCCCTGCAACTTATTGAATATCTCCTGAACAATCAGAGCAGTCCCCAATGGAGATAGGAAGAAGAGCATATTGAAAATTAATACTCCAAGAAATAATTTTCCCTTGAAAAATATCAATCTCATGGTATTAGCCAAAACACTCATACTGATACCTCCAAAACATCAGTTTCCAGCAATTTAGCGAATTTGGAATTCTTATCTTTCTCCAGTTCTTTTCTTTCACCGGTTTCCACAATCTTTCCCTGATCTAGAATGGCAATAGTATCTACCTGATTGAGAGTTGCTAATCGATGAGCAATAATGATAGATGTTCTATTCTCAAGCAATTTTACCACTGCTCTGTCAATTAGCACCTCAGTTGCAGGATCTAGCCGTGATGAGGCCTCATCCAGGATAACAATCTTTGGATTGCGCAGAAATACCCTGGTAAAGGCAATCAATTGAGCCTCACCTGCAGAGAATCCATTTCCAGCAGTGATTTCTGTATCCAGGCCATTTTTCAGCCCTTTTAACCATGATTCCAAACCCACATTCTTTATGACCTTGATAACACTTTCATCAGGAATTGATCTATCAAATAATGTGATATTATCGCGCAATGTACCATTGAACAATTCTACAGTCTGGGTAACCACAGCAATTTTGTCTCTTAATTCCTTGAGAGGATATTGCTTGATATTTCGGCCCTCTATTACTATCTCCCCTTTCTGAGGATCATACAATCTGAAAATCAACCTTGAGAGCGTTGTTTTACCACTACCTGTCTTTCCTATCAGACCAAGCGATGTATTTGCTTCTATCTCAAGTGAAATATCCTCAAGGACAGGTTCATTTTCCACATATTCAAAGGATAGGTTCTTGAAAGTGATCCCAAGAGCTTTATCATTAATTTTTTCTATTCCATTATTTTCCAAATTCGTTTTTGTGTCAAATAATTCAGCGACACGATTGATACTCGCATCAGCTTGCTGCAATTCCTGAGCCTGAAAACCAATATTTATTATAGGATTACTCAGAAGTCTGATGTAGTCCGCAATCAGGAATATTCCTCCCAAGGTTATTGCACCTGATGTTACGAGAGGAACTCCAGCCATATAAACCAGGGTGGTTGATATTCCAACAATTGCAAATATCACAATTCTCACGAATGATGAGGAAATCAATGCCTTCATACCCACCTCGTACTGGGTTTTAGCTAGACCATGAAATCCCGACATGGTGTTATCCTCAGCACCCAATGCAAGAATATCTTCCTTACCAGAAATTCTCTCCTCGATATATCCATAGGTTTCCGCTGTTGCCTCTCTTACCTTACCCCAATGTTTTATTGCAGGTTTACTCGAGATTGTCATGAAATAAAGACCTAAAATTGTGAATACGGTAAAGACTAAACCAATAATCCAACTCTCGATGAATAATGCAACTAGTATTGAGATAATAAGTAGTACATTCCTTCCAAGATACAATGTGAGTGTGGAGAAGAAGGTGGATAGCATCAAGACATCCCCATCGATTCTCTCAACCATGGATCCGGGTTTTTTTGAATTGTGAAAACCCATATCCAGATCTAGACAATGATTGAGTAACTCGAATCTCAGATTATTTGTGGAGGTCCACGCAAGATCCTGGCCAATATATACTGCAATAATAACCAGTAATTGGGCGACAATTGCAATGGAGATATAGATCAGAACTGCAGTTGTTAGAATTGAAGTATCTGTAAAATTCGGACCCAGTACAGTATCTATATAATATTTCAGAATCTGGGGATTTATTACAGATAAGAATGTACTTATCAGTATCAGGACCACCAGTAACATTACTTTCTTGATTTGAGGTCTCAAATAGACATTAAGTAGATTAAAATATTTGGTTAATGGAACTTTGGTCTTAATTCTCCCTCTAATCATTACTAACTACGAAATACTATTGCATGGATGTTGGATAAATAGTTTTGCGTTTTACCTAAAGGATATTAAGAGAAAACTTCGAGTAAGTAAGTAATGATTAAGAATGGTTATATTAGATCATCGTAAAAAATCATAAAATTCAGAATTCTGAAAAAAATTCGCTCATGTTAGTCTATCATGGATCTCATCAATGAACAAGTCCCATTTTGAAGGGAAAACCAAGTTACCTAGTCTATGAAGTAATGAATTATCTACATTGAGTTTTAAAGTCACTTCTCTTCCTCTTCTTATGGATCTGACTATTCTGTCATCGATCATTCTTTTAACATGCCAGTGAAGATTGGATGGTGATTTACCAAGGATGGTGGCCAATTCTTTTAATGGAACATTCTGATTTTCCTTATTTTCACCTAAAAGCAATAACAAAGATCTAGTTGTATTTTTCTTAAGATTGGCCACAATAATTTTGACCTCATGTAGAGATTTCTCCCAGCTGTGATCAAAATATATCTTAAGTGACCTGTATTTAACACTCACAATTATACGATCTCTCTCTAGATCTTGAATGTGATAGTCAATTACTCCAACCTCTCTGTTAAGTTCTTTAGCGATGCCACGAAAATGGATACCTGGATTTTCTTTTATTAGATAATATATATCCTCTCTTGTATCCTGATAGGTCAATTGAATCTAATCCTTCTCTTCGCTTTCTTTCCATAACTGCTCTTCAAAGTCGATAGGAACTTTATCCGGAAATCTTAGGACTAGTACAATAATAACTACCAATATAAAACTGAATATACCTGAAAGCAACTCAAGGAGATCAGATTCCCAATCTTCTGGAAAAATTACATCTAAATTATCAACCACCATGAGAGATGCTCCTGCTAAGGAACCAAGAAATAACAGTAGATAATCTCGTTTTCTATATTTCCAAAAAAGGGAAATAAAAACTATGGCAATTATGAAAAATATTACGCCGCTAACAAATTCTAGAAAGTCGCCGATGTCTTTTAATGGAATGTCCATTCTAATAATATTGATGTTAATAGTATTAATAATTATTTGGTACAATTCTTAAATTATTCATTGCTTAGCTAAATTTGAAATTGAATCTAATAAAACTTCACCGTCTGAGAGGGTAATCACTCGCATATTATCCTTAATCATGCTTTTATCATGTGTTACCATAATGATGGTGGGCTTCCAACCATTAATACCCTCAACCTCTATTCCTTGATTTAGATTGTACAAAAGATCAACTATTTCCTTACCTTTCTCATTATCTAAATCACCAGTTGGTTCATCAGCAATGATAATACCAGGTTTGTTTATCAATGATCTTGCAATACCAGTTCTCTGTCGCTCACCACCACTTAATTCTTCAGGATAATGGGTAAGTCTTGATGAAAGACCGACTAATTCGAGGAGTTTCAGTGCAAATGATTGTCTTTCTTTTTTGGGTGTTTTGGCAAGTACAGCGGGAAGCTCGGTATTCTCAAGAGCAGTCATCGCATTTATCAGATGAAAATGTTGGAAAATAAAACCAATATTGTGTCTTCTAATAATTGCGAGTTGATTCTCATTCAGCTCAGTGATTCTTGTGTTATTAATCTCAACAAGCCCTCTATCAGGTTTTTCAAGTCCACTAATTAGTGACAATAAGGTACTCTTTCCAGATCCACTTTTTCCCAGGATGACTACAAATTCACCTTTATCTATTTCCAGTGTTATATCCTTTATGGCATCTACCCTTGTGCGACCTTTACCATAGGATTTAGAGACATTTAGGAGGTTAATTAGACTCACAGTCTTCCCTCCTTTTTATCTTCAATAGGTCGTATACAGATGCAATCCTCATTTTTACTCTCTGAGAACTGGACATATTCATCAATACCATACTTCTCCATCAGATGGGATGGTATCTTTACCTGCCCGAATTGATTTACAACACTGATTTCCTCCCTTTCAACATCTTCCCATGATTTGATTTCAGTTCTAACTTTATTGACTGATCTTTGTATACTGGCTATTGTACCATCCAATATTTTGTATGATCGATCAGTCATCTTCTCGAATCGCTCATCGTGTGTTACTACGATAACTGTAAGATCAAGTTCATCATTCACTTTTCTCAAGTAATTAATAATTTCAAGGGTTGTGGCACTATCCAACTCTCCCGTGGGTTCATCTGCAAGTAGAATTGAAGGTTCTTTCACTATTGCAACTGCAAGACTTGCTCTTTGAGCCTCACCACCACTTAATTCACCTAGTTTATGGTACATTCT
>DAOUUM010000422.1 GCA_030668165.1 Candidatus Heimdallarchaeota archaeon | reverse complement strand
TTAAAGTCTTAGTACCACTATATGAATCTTGCTAAAACCTGTCATTAAAGCGCACAAGTTGATTTTGTTTAGGTTTCAATTGATTTGCGCGAGTACTGTCTAAGGTAGTAGGATTTTTAATAATAAAATACTTGATCCCAATGTTGACTAGAATTTTAGTATATATTTCTTTACTAGCCATCAATTCTTGAAAATCAACTAATTTAAAATATTTCAATTGAATCTATATTAGTATCCCAATTATTTAGGATTGTATATCCCCTCATATACAAGGGGATTTAGATCGCTGTATAATATGGGTTGAACAGAAAGATCATCTACTGGCAGATATTGAGTCATTAGAAGCATAATCACCTGATTTGCGGGATCCACTCTGAATGTGGTATTCAATACCCCATCCCAACCATATTCCCCAATACCGCTTGCCCACATATTTTCACCTGTTTTCACAAGTACTCCAAGACCCACACCAAATCCCTCATTTTGTTTAATTATCTCAGGATCCTCAGGTTTGACTATCTGCATGTCTATGAAATCTCTTCCAGCTGGCAGATGGTCTGAAATCATTAGCTCAACTGTTTTTTCAGATACAATCTGCTGATCTTCATAGGTACCTCCATTTAACATCATCACACAGAATTTCATGAAATCATCCAGAGTTGATACCAAACCACCACCTCCAGAAAAGAATATTGGCTTGTATTTGAATTCATCTGCAATGATTCCCCTTAGTTCTAATAAATTACCTTCTGTATCCTTAGTATATACTTTTGTTAATCTATCCCATTTTTCCTTGGGAACATAAAAATCTGTATCTTTCATGCCAAGTTTGTTAAAAATTCTTTCTCTGAGAAAAACATCAAGTTTTGTATTGGATAATTTTTCTATCAGAAGTCCCAGTATATCATGATTCCAGCCATACCACCAGTATTTTCCTGATTCAAAAGTCAGAGGTAATTCGGCCAATTGCTTGCTGAATTCTTCAAGTTGAATCTTTTGATGAAAAGCCTCAGCTACTGATTTCATCCGATATTCGTCAGAATATCCAAGCTCTTTACCATAGAATTTGTCTATGGGCATACCTGGATACATTCCATAACTTATACCTGAGGTATGGGTGAATAGATGCTTTATGGTTATTTGATTATTTGTATCAGTGGTTTCAATCTCACCGGTCTCCGGATTATATGATTTCAAAATCTTCATGGATTTAAATTCGGGTAGATAATTAGAGATAGGATCGTCCAGCTCATATTTTCCCTCCGCATGGAGTATTAAGGCAGCCAAACTGACAATGGGTTTAGTCATTGAATAGATTCTGAATATATCGCCAAATGCTATGGGCATCTGGTTCTCCTTGTCCTTCCAGCCAAATTTATTGGAGTATACAATTTTATCTTTATGATAAACCGCACACAGAATGCTTCCCGTATCACCATCATCAATGAATTTCTGTAATTTAAGTGATAAAGAACTAAAAGAATCTGGAGTAATTATCTCATCCCTGTTTATGATTTTCATGCGATAATGAAGAAACTTATTGTTAAAAATACTCTGTCAATGCCCTATTATTTTGTATTAGGAGATAAATTGAATTTTGCTTTCTGCAAAGAAATTTAGAGCATACAAACAGTTCTATAGTATTCTTCATAATCATTATTAGATTATAATTTTCATACCTGTTTAGTAAAACATCCAAATAATAATAAGCAAATAATTGACTATTCACTAGCACGAATATTAAAAGGAGATTTAAACTAAATTGACACGAACTTTCGCAGGACGAGATATTATTGATTTGATCGATATGGAGCGTAATGAATTTATGACCATACTCGATACAGCCGCTGAATTAGAACCCATTGCTAGATCAAGAAGAAATTCAAAGATGCTTGAGGATAAGATAATGGTAACTGCTTTTTATCAGCCTTCAACAAGGACACGTTTGGCACATGAATCAGCCATGCACAGACTAGGTGGTAAGGTAGTTGGTTTTTCCGACGCCAAGATGACCCGAGCTGGTGATTTCTATCAGGAAACCAACTGGGATACTTTCCACATGCTCCAGTATTATGGTGATGTACTCGTAATGAGGCATTTCAATGAGAGAGCACCCTACGAGGCAGCAAAAGCAAGTTCCATACCCATTATCAATGGTGGAAATGGATGGGGATCTCATCCAACACAGGTTCTTACTGATCTTTACACCATGAGAAAAGAGAAGGGAACTCTGGATGGACTTAACATCCTGATGGTTGGTGATATGAGAATGAGGACCATGCACTCACTATCCCGTGCAATGACCCAATTCGATATGTATGGTAGCTACTGTGCCCCACCAGAGATGTCCATGACCGAAGAATTCCAGAAAGAGTTGACCCAGAGAGGTAACAAATTCGAGATTGTTGAATCAGTTGAGGATGCAATTGCCAAGGCTGACGTAATTTACATGGAACCAGTAATTCAACCAGATTACACCCTTTCCAGAGATGAAGTACCTGAAGATTATGGAATTACCCCCAAGCAGTACAAAATTACAAAGAAACTTTTAGTTGAGAAGGCAAAGAGCGATGCAATTGTTCTGCACTCACTACCAAGGATGGATGAACTCACCCAAGACGTAGATAACACACGCTACGCAAGATACTGGGAAGAGGCATTCAACGGTGTAGTAATGCGTATGTCTCTCATAGCCCTTGTACTCGGTAAAATGCAATAAATTACAAGTAATAAAGCAATTAACAAAATCTACAATAAAATATAATTACTCATTAAACTAAATGCATTATTACAGCGATTACTATTCATTATCTAAAATATCTGATTTGTAATCAATATCTCTTCTGATCCCACTATTATCAGTTATCACATAACCCACATTATTTCCATCTTTATTCAACAATCCTCTCAATCCCTGACTCTCCTCATTCAAATTCTCCAGTTCACCTGTTAAATTTATATTAATAAGAACTGGATGACCTCTCTGATCTTTATATACTGGTACCACAATATCATAATTTTTGGATAATATCAATGAAATCATTTCCTTCAAATCATTCAATTGGACAAAAGGAACATCAGCCGGGTGGATAAAAACCCCATCTAGTTTCCTAATCTGATTATTAAGCACTTTTAGGCCAGTTTGGATGGAAGAAATCATTC
>DAOUUM010000309.1 GCA_030668165.1 Candidatus Heimdallarchaeota archaeon | reverse complement strand
CAAGTTGATTTTGTTTAGGTTTCAATTGATTTGCGCGAGTACTGTTACTGAAATTTTATAATTCTGTTATAAAAGAAGATGATAAAATTAAATACGTAGTCAGTTATGCTGATAATTTATCTGAAATAGAAAAACTCGTAAATAAAAGAACAGAGGAATTGCTTAGAATAAATACTGATTTGGATGATTTTACTCATTCAATTTCTCATGATCTCAGGACACCACTTAGAACCATACAAGGATTCTCTGAAATATTAATTGATGAATTTTCTGAAGTATTAGATTCTGAAGGAAGAGATTATCTTGATAGAATAAGAAAATCAGTCTATCATATGGATACAATGATTCTTGAGCTTCTTGAATATTCTAAACTGAGTAGAAAAGAAGTATCTTTTTCAAATATTAATACTAAAGATATTTTAAGGGAAATAATCAGTATTAGGGAGGATATATTTGTCAATAAATCAGTGAATATCGAAATTAAGGAACCGATATATGATGTATATGCAAATAGAGTAATATTAAAGCAAATTTTTGAAAATTTGATTGACAATGCTCTGAAATTTAAAAGAGAGAATAATGATGTAAATATAACTGTTTGGTCCGAAATATCTTTTGAAAAAATATTATTATATGTTGAGGATACTGGTATAGGTATACCTGAAGATAGTTATGACAGAATTTTTAATATATTTGAAAGATTGCAACCGAAAGAATATCAGGGTACAGGTCTTGGATTAGCAATTGTAAAGAAGGGAATTCAGAGATTAGATGGGAAATGTGAGGTAGTTTCAGAATTAAATAAGTTTACAAGATTTTGTTTAGAATTAGAAAATTCTAAATAGATTTTTCATATTAGTTAACTATTTGATTTTTTGAATTAATATTAACTAATGCTCATGGCTTCGTAATAGACTGTTCTAGCCTTGCTTCATCAGCAGCAAATGCCATGAGATGAGATATGAGAGATTTATCAGCACTTGTCTGTTCTTCAAATTTTTCACCATTTTTCTTCTTTGCTACAATTTCGATGAATTGTCCAATAAGGATCATATCCCCACCTCCATGACCACTCTCTCTTTTGATATCTAGTATCACAGATCTCTTATTTGTCAGTGAATCTATATGGATCAGTTTTTGATGTGATAGCATGAACTCTCCAATAATGGTTCCTTTGGTTCCATCAATTCTTATGGATCGTCCCTCCTCTGAGGAATGTCCCTGCATTGTAAGATTTGCTGTGATCCCATTTTCAAAAATAATACTAACCTGTTGATGATCTACCACATTGTGATCTTCTATGTTGTAAACACATCTACCATAGGGACCGTTTTGTAATGCTCTTCTTTTTCCCTCAAGAGAGGGATCATCTGTAATCACAGATACAGGCCACCCACCGTATTCATTGATTTTTGAGAAGGGCCTGTATAATTTTAACCAGGGAAATATTATTGCCAGTTTGATGACAATTCGGTTTATTATATTATCTGATTTCAAAGATACATGTAGCATAGGAAGTATCTCCTCGTATATACGTGGTGCATAGTATACACAGGTCTCAGAAATCGGGCATCCATCAGTGCATCTCTGTGGAAGATCTTCTCTTGGACTTACAAAGTGGTGCAAACCTCCAAATGAGCTGATCCGATCTGGTTTGGAATCTGCGAACCAGTACATGAGATCTAGATCATGGGAGCATTTGGCAAGTATCATAGGTGATGAATTCTCTCTATTGTTCCAGTTGCCTCTCACAAAGCTATGTGCGTAATGATAATAGGATACGTTCTCACTCATGTTGATATTAACTACATTGCCGATTACATCACCAATGAGATATTCCTTGATCAGGGAATAGAAACGGGTGTACCTGAGAACATGACCAATCTGCAGAATCACACCCCTATCCTTACTTGTCTTGGTTAGTGTTACACATTCCTCCCTTGTTGGAGCCATTGGTTTTTCCAGTAGTACATCATAACCCAGTTTCATTGCCTGCATAGCCGGTTCAAAATGAATTGTATCAGGAGTGGCAATTATAGCCACATCTGCCAATTTATTATCTTTCAATATATCCTGCCATGTATCATAGATCTGATCATTTGATAATTGAAATTTAGACTGGAAAAGATCACGTTTTTTTCTATCAGTATCCGCTGCACCGACAATTCTGAACTTGTGTGGAAATGATATCGCATAATCAGAATATACATTCCCTCTCTCTCCCAGACCTATTATAATTGCTGTGATCACAATTTTTCCTGTCTCAGACTCTTCAAAAATTCTTTTAAGATAATCGATTATATTGCATCATTTGTTCTCAAGGATTTCTAATCCTTTTTGACTCACCTTGAAATCAATAGTGATGATCCCTCTCTCTTTCAAGAAACTGTCCAATCTCTCTTTGTCCGGTGATATCAGGAGTATACTACCACCACCACCAGCTCCACAGATCTTGTAAGCATCGATCTCAATATCCTTGATGAGATAAAGTAGGCTAACAATCTTATCAGACATTACGGTTTTGACCAATTTAGTACGGTGCTCACTCTCCCTTGAGAAGCAGCTAATTACAGAAATCCAGTCACCTGCATTGATCGCTTTGAACAAATCATTACTGACACTATTTATTTTATTGAGGTGATATATGGTATCACCTTTGTTTTCTACCACAGATTTGAATATTTCCCAATTAGGATTTTCCCTTGTCGTTTGATATCTGGCAGGTTCACCCACATAACACAGGGTTCCTGTTTCCTGCAAATTTTCAACCATCATATCTGATGGTAATTTTGTGATTTTCGTTTCCTGTAGCCCATATTCAATTCTGTTCAGACCACCATTTAGTGCAGCAATATAATCTTGGCTGCCTGTGGGGATTTTCAAAACAGAGGTCTCAATTCCCTGAGAGATATCGAGTATCTCTTCATCACTGTAATCTTTTCCAGTTAGCAAGTTGAGTGCAGATACAATTCCCACCAGCATAGAGGAAGAATTTCCCAATCCGCTACCTCTGGGGGCCTCTGATTTTATTTTCATCTCAATTCCATCAATTTCAAAGAAGTAGATGGATTTGATCGCAAGCATCAGGGGACTGGGTTCATCAGAATTCAGAAATTTGTGAAGCGATCCAAAATTATCAAATTCAATATCTCTTTGCAGATCGACAGAATGGATTATTATCTTAGAGGATTCAAGTTTTTGCAATTCAATCTCATTGTACACATTTATAGCCAGATTAACTGTGGAATAGATTCTCGGATAGACAAAATGGGGAATGGGGTAAATATCCAGTGTACCACCTGCCAGATCTATTCTTGTGGGGGTGCGAACCTTGATCACATGTTAACCAAGTCATATGAGCATAAATACATTCCAGTTCAATAATAGATTTTGTTCCTAAAGAAGAATTTGAGAAAATGAAGCAGATGTGTTTATTGTGATTTTCATATATTTATTATATATTTTATAGTTTTTTCCAATATGTGTGATATATATTTTTATTCAACCCTAGACTGCGTATACTAATGGGTTCAAGGAGAATTTCATTAACAATCTGGATAGGATTGCTCTTAATTTCAAGCACTTGTAATGTTTCGATGGGGCAATCAACGACCGAAACTGAATTTGAGACAAAATTTGGTTTTGAATACGAGAAATCGTTCACAAATTTCACAAAACACACCATCACCCCCCCAAAAGTGATTGATTATGTGGAAACTAATATAACTAGCACTGATGCAGGAACAATAACATATACAAATACAGATGAAATCCCTCTGGATAATACCTTATTCAAGATTAATGTGACAGCTACCAATATAAAAGTTGTAAATGATCATGATTCAATAGGGGCTGGAGAAATATTCATCGAGGGTAGTGTTAATGGAAATCCCATCAGGTATCCTTCTGTTGGCAACGAGCTTTCATTAAATGATGGTGAGGATGTAGATATATCTGAATTATTATTTTCTGGAAACTCAACTGCAATTTTGATAAGCTATGAGGTTCGAGAGAGTGATGCTGAACTTGATGATAGTCTTGGATTTATCTATGAACATATTAAAAATCCAGTCGAGGGTAGTTACGAATACAACACAGATCTTGGGGAAGCTACTATTACATTCCAAATTGATGTAATTCCGCTAACAACAGCAATTACAGCACAAAATCTCCTAGATGGATATAAACCATATCTATTTGTTGATGAT
>DAOUUM010000470.1 GCA_030668165.1 Candidatus Heimdallarchaeota archaeon | reverse complement strand
TGTAAGAGCAAGAGGTGGAAATAAGAGCAGAACTCCTGGTCCAGGTGTTCAGGCTGCATTACGTGCCCTGGCAAGATCTAAGATGCGAATTGGTAGAATTGACGATGTGACTCCTTTACCACATGATGGATCAAGAAGAAAGGGTGGCCGAAGAGGCCGAAGAATGTAAATTATATTTCATAAAATACTTATTCTAATTCTACTCAATTATTTTCTTAAGAATATTTTTAAAATCTCAGACAATTATTTCACAATGTGTATAAAGAAGATAGAACTTTTCTAGCAATACCAGGTCCTGTTGAGATCCATCCCAAGGTGTATGAGGCAATGAATCGTCACACTTATGGTCATCGCACTTCTCATTTCAAAGAGATATACAGAGATAGCATGGAAAAATTCCAATCAACCATAAATACGAAACGTGATGTGCAGATACATGCTGGATCAGGCTCTTTTGGTCTCCACACAGCAATTAGCAATCTTGTCAAATCTGAGGATCATGTTTTAAATATTGTAAATGGCAAATTCGGGGAAAGAATGGAAAAAATTACAGATCGTTTCACTTCAAATTCACATACTCTAAGAACTGAGTATGGACGAGGAACCAGTCCCAATATGGTTAAAGAGGCCCTTGAACTTCATCCTGATGTCTCAATCGTCACGATTACTCATAATGAAACCTCTACAGGGGTACTCAACCCACTCGAAGAGATATCAGAGGTTGTTCATGATCATGGTGCCCTGTTAATTGCAGACTGTATCACATCAGCCGGTGGAGATGAGGTAGAGATGGATCGGTGGAATATTGATTTCTTCATATCAGGTAGTCAAAAATGCTATGGATTACCACCCGGACTCTCATTTATTTCTTTTAGTAGTTCAGCTGAAGAGAAAATGCAAAATGTTACTCGAAACCAAGATTATTATGGTGATTTATTACAGTTCGCAAAAGCTGAGATAGGAGTAACGCCATTCACCCCCGCAGTGAATCTGATATATGGATTACAGGCCTCACTTGATCTTATACTGGAGGAGGGAATGATCAATCGAATTGTGAGACACAGGAAAATGGGTAGATTATATAGAGATGCAATGAATAGTCTTGGACTTGATCTTTTTGCTGAGAAAGATTATCGAAGCAATACAGTTACCACTACCAGAGTACCAGTGAATACAAATCCAAACATTATCTCACAGACTGCACTTGATTATGGCATCATGATTGCTGGGGGTCAGGGTTCTCTAAAGGGGAATATTTTCAGAGTGGGACATATGAACCTCGTGGGTCCCCGTGAACTTCTGATGATAGTCAGTGTAATAGAAATCGCGTTAAAAAATGCTGGTGCTGATATTTCTCTAGGTGATGGCATTCGAATGGTTCAAGAGGGACTAATTTCTCAATAAAATTGTGAAAATCTGGATGGAAGCGTTGACTGGAAAGCAGGCCATGTTAATGCACAGTTTAGCAATTGCATTTGAAGACGAAGGTCATGAAATCCTAATCACATCAAGACCTTATGGGATTGATAGATCAAATGGTAATCTTGACAGATTGGGTAGAGATCATATATCAGTTGGTAAATACGGTGGTGCCTCATTAAGAGATAAATTGGTGATGGGATCATTAAGAATAATTGAACTCACCAAAATAGTTGAGAACTATCTCCCCGACATTATGATATCGTTCCCCTCTCCAGATGGGTTCCGTACCGCCTTTGGATTAGGTATCCCAATTATTCAAATTAACGATACCCCTCATGCAGAAGCAGTTGCCCGATTAACAGTATCGTTGTCAAAGGCATTGATCCATGCAGAAGCGATCTCTTCTTCAGAATTTGCTAAATTTGGCTCTACCAAATTTTACCCTTACAAGGGTGTCGATGAGGTAATATGGATAAATAAATTTCAACCAGATGAAACTATTCTAGGTAAACTCTCAATATCTAGGAACAAATATTTAGTAATCAGATGTGAAGAGAGCAAAGCAGCGTATTTCCAACGAATGTATCCCAACATAAAACCCGGAAGTACCATAGTAATTGATCTGATTAAACAACTTAAAACAAATAATATTGATCTTGATATTGTTGCTTTTCCAAGGTATCCTGAACAAGAGGAGGAGCTACAAAAATATAATGTCATAATACCCGAAAAATCAGTTGATACACTCTCCCTTCTTTATTACGCAAAAGGAGCAATGACAGCTGGAGGTACCATGGGGAGAGAGGCTGCATTGATGGGTACGCCCACCATTTATTCTTTTCCACTTGAATTAGCAGTTTCCACATATATAATCGATAAAGGCTTCCCGTTGGAACATTGTCCAGATCATCTTGACGTTCCAACAAAAATGATTGACTTGTTAGAAAGTTCTCGCATGGATGAACAATTAAGATTGAAATTGCTTGATGAAATGGAAACTCCATTAGATGGAATTATTAAGGCATTAAGCGACCTGAAATTGTAATTAATATGGATCTAATACTTATCATAATTATTTCTATCGTAGGACTGATTGTGAGTTATCTAATAACTCCCCAAATTGGAAAATATATGAAATCCATTGGTAAAGTTGGGAAGGATGTCCACAAGCTAGATCAACCAGAAATTCCTGAATCTGGTGGAGTGGGATTTATGATCGTATA
>DAOUUM010000396.1 GCA_030668165.1 Candidatus Heimdallarchaeota archaeon | reverse complement strand
TCAAAAGAGAAAGTGGTCATGGAGGGTCATATCATTCTTATAGGTCAATTTATAGAAATTGCAGCCAAGAAGAAAAATGGAGAAAAATACGAGGTACAGACTAGTGCTGATAAATCTCTTATATCTCATCTCATGGCATTTGTAGCTGATAACTCAAGGCTTAAACACTCCATTATCGATTTCAATGATTTATTGATTGAATGAACCTCAATTCAATTATGAAAAATATGGTAAAATTATTGTCCTAAATGATATTTCTTAATATCTGAATTGTATACAACAGATTTGATGAAATCCATAGTTGTTGTTGATGAAATCAACAAAGTATATGATTCTGGCACTGAAGCCTTGAAGTCCGTGAGTTTTGATGTGAAGGAGGGTGAAATTTTTGGTATAATAGGAGTTAATGGGGCTGGAAAATCCACTTTAATCAGAATATTAACCACCATGCTCCGACAGAGCTCTGGAACCTGTACTGTCGATGGTATAGATCCCTCAGTGGCTCCTGAGAGTGTGCGTTCTCTGATTGGCGTCCTTCCCCAGGAAGCTGGCATGTACGAAGAGTTCTCCATCTATGAGAATTTAAAATTCATTGGTCAGATGCAGGGTCTCGAATCTAATATGCTTGAAGATAAGATAAATGAGGTTGCGGGACTTCTTGGCGTTACAGATCGGTTGGATACCAGGATCAGTGAACTCAGTGGAGGATTGAAGCAGAGAGCAATGATCGCCAGAACCCTCATGGGTGATCCAAAACTACTGTTTCTTGATGAACCAACAACTGGTTTGGATGTACTTGTAGCCCGTAAAGTAAGAGCTATCATAAGAGATCTCAGCAAGAATATGACAATTTTCCTTGCTACCCACAACATGCATGAAGCCTACCAGCTCTGTTCTAGAGTAGCCATTCTAAAAGAAGGAGAAATTTTAATGGTGGATACTCCAAAACAAATTTTTGATGATTATAAAAAAGGAGACCAGGATTTTGAAGATGTCATTGCAGATATACTTGGTATAGATGAAGTGGACATTTCAGTACTGGAGGCAGAACTATGAGCAGCGAAAATGGAAAAATAAATGGATCCTATATTGTTATGATGAAGGAGATACGTCTTCTTTTCAAGAGTAAGAGAAGAATAGGATTGCTACTTATGATGCCAATTATTATACTGATTGGTGGACTCATAGGTGCAGGTGCTATCTATTTTAGTGACAGTACAGTTGACCAAACAAATATCTGGGTAATAGATGAGAGCAATGGGGATTATTCAGGTGATCTAATTGCTCTTTGGTCAACCATAAATAATACTAACTTGGAAATAATCTCAGCTAATTACAATGAATTACTGGATAGCCTGGAATTCGAAGTCATGGTTCTGATCCCCAATGATTATTCGACCCTTGTCGAAGCCAATTTAACCGCACCAGTTTATATCTCCTATAATGGCAATGAGACATCCAATCAGAATGTGGCATTCTCAATCTTTCAACTAACAGAGATATATGATGTTACCATGGTACAATTACTAAATCCATCTGTGCAATTCGATCTCATTGATACCAATATAAACGAGGTGGTTGAGGGTGATGATAATGTAGTTGATGAGGAAATTGCTCAGATACTGGTAATTATCCCAGTATATATTATCTTTTTTGTTGTGATATCCCCGATCAGTCTGGTCCTCATATCGGTAACAATTGAGAGAGAACAGAAAACTCTGGAGACACTATTTCTCCAACCAGTGAAGAGAAGATCCATAATTCTTGGTAAGATTCTATATGGTCTATTCCTGGTATTCTTCACATTAATTCTTGATATACTTGCTGGATTAATTATTGCCCTTATGTTGAAGGGAGTAAGCACATCTCAATTACAAGATGAAGACACAGATTTAATTGCTGAATTTTCTAAGGATTCAGGATTTGGTGCAGAGGAATCAATTGTGTTCTTCCTGGGAATTGCCACTATTGCCATTGTGATAATTGCACTATCCGTTCTCCTCTCACTCCTTGCCAAGGATGAAAAAGAGGCCAATATGATCTCAGGTATTATTCCAATGCTGATAATGGTTATGGCATTTCTGATATTTGTTATTCCAATTGCAGATATGGGTGTGATTGGTCAATATGTGATGTCTGCAATTCCAATTTTTGGTGTGATAGTCGCAATTTACCTCTCAACTCTGGCAGGAGGAGTTGTGGCCCTATCATATGTGGCACTTGTAGCACAGTTATTCTGGGCATTTGTGATTATAGGGATGACAGCAAGAATCTCAGAAGCAGAATCAATCCTGGAATTGAGCTATGGAAAGGCATTCAGAGAACTAAAGAATTCAATATTCAGAAAGAAGAAAAAATAAGTAATCGCATAGCACAGCATTAATTTTTCCAATATTTTACTTATCATAACATTTGTTTATATCACTAATCACCTGTAATTAGATTTAGAAATGTCAAATTTAAAAAAAGGCGAGGGGACTAGAAGTGCCCAAATTTTTGGTTCAGATAATCCAAATGTCATTGAAGTCAAGGATTTGAAGAAAATTTACTCTAGCAAGGAATTAATTGAAGAAGTAAAAGCTGTTGATGGAATATAGTTTTCGATAAGCAAGGGTGAGATTTTTGGGCTTCTAGGACCAAATGGGGCAGGAAAAACGACAACAATAGATATCTTGTGTGGGTTGTTAAATCAAACCGAAGGGACCGCCTATGTGGGTGGTTATGATATTAAGAAAGATCCCAGTAAGATCAAAGAATTAATTGGTGTATGCCCTCAACAAGCTGCAATTTATCCATTCCTCAATGCTCGGGAAAATATTGAGCTTTTCGGGAAATTGCATCTCAAGAAGTATGGAAAATCTTAGTAGTATTTTTTTCTATGTTTATTAAATTCCCTTCATCTTGATTCAATTTCTGTATGTATTATAGTATCCATGAAACAAATAATATTAGTGCAGAAATTATATAGCCAAGTGAAGGTATCATTATCTTCTCAAATATTCTGGTTCTCTGTCTTCTCGTCTCACTTTCCACACCTACGCCCATTCCTATTCCCCAAACCGGAAAATTAAGTGACATATTCCCCATTAAAGTCATTCCAACCACCATTGAAACTGAAATAAAACTTGCCAGACCATAATTAAATAATGTATTTTTCAATCCGTCTGAATTTTTTAAAATGAACGGAGTTGCAATTAAGAGGATTGCAGTATAGAATAAAATCCATCGAATTAGGCTATTCTTCCTCATTTGACGGGTTTTTTCCTCCATTTTAAGGATGGTTCCCACAGTAAAATGATCTGAAGTTCCCTCAGCCTGCAATTGTTTGAAAGTTTTAGCTCTCATCTAATATCATTTGGCAATAACATTATTTATTCC
>DAOUUM010000171.1 GCA_030668165.1 Candidatus Heimdallarchaeota archaeon | reverse complement strand
GAAGATAGTTTTATAAAAAATTCGTTCTCCCGAATTTTATGGTGTCAGAGAGCAAGAATACTGACAAAAAAATCAATTTTCTTATTTCAGAGATTATCTTACAATATCAGGAAAATGACATCACCATTTCCATGGATGATATATTAAATCTCTATGACCCGGATTCTAAGGATATATATCTCAATCGGATATTTAATCCAATTTCAAGGAAGTATAATTTTGAAATTCTCGATGAAAGAAGTGATTTGATTGAATTATTATTTCAACTGGAAATCAAATGTGTACACCTTTACTCAAAACAATTAACCCATTCATTCTTGGCAATTATCGAGAACTTACCCAAGGACTTGATAGTTCACATCCAAGATCCTAATGACCTTGATAAATCCCTATTCGAAAACGAGGTTATGGCCCTGCACAACGTGTATCGTCTGAAATTAAGCAATCCAAGAATCAAAAAATTACCAGAATCACTACTTATGTTTGAGAATTTGATTGAGTTGTTTATTGAAAATTCACCTATCTCATCATTGAGTGAGGATATTGTTAAGCTTGAAAAACTGGAAATTCTTAATTTGGGTTCTTGTAGAATTATAGAACTACCTGAAAATATCAATCAAATGAAATTCTTGAGAATTATCGATCTTGCCTCAAATAATATAACATTAATGTCTGATGAACTTTGTTCTCTGAAATCACTTGAGATATTAAATCTGGATTCAAACAGAATTGGTAAAATTAACGGAACAATTGTTAAACTGGGAGAGCTCAAATCACTTAATCTGAAATCCAATCGACTCAAAGATTTATCTGATGGAATCGGATACCTAAAGAATTTATCGAATCTTGATTTGGAAGATAATGATCTGAGTGAATTACCAGTAACTATAAGCAGACTGACAAGTTTAAAAAGGTTGAAACTGCGATCTAATCAAAATCTAGCGAAATTACCACAAGAGTTATTCCAGTTGGATAATCTGGAAATTCTTGACTTGTGGGATACTGGTATTAGGGAGGTACCTGATGAGATTGGACAGCTATCCAGCCTTAAGGAACTATATATTTCGTCGAAACATAATATTGCAATATCTCCAGCCATAGAAAAATTGGGCAGATTACACAGATTGGGACTGGAGGAGATAACATTTGATGAATTCCCGGAATATATCTTTCATTTAATAAATTTGACTTATTTGGAATTATCAAGATGCGATCTGGGCTCAATACCAAATAATATTGGTAAATTGGTAAATCTGACTGAGTTGAAACTCAATCACAATGATTTGGAAGTAATTCCTCCTGAGATTGGTAATTTGAATAAAATCAAAAAGTTGAAATTGAACCATAATATGCTTACTAAAATTCCGGTTGAGATCGGTCAATTGGCGTATCTCGAGGAATTACATATTAATAATAATTACATCACTGAAATTCCAAAAGAATTTGCTAATCTAGAACAATTAAGAATATTTGATACAATTTACAATTCTTATATAAGATTGCCTGAGGAGATCAGATCGCTCCTGGAGCTAAAAAGAGTTACTCTACCGAAGATACTCGTACCAAATCTCAATCTGAAACTGTTACATTGGTTAAAATATTTGGAGATGAATGGTTGTTATATTCAGATAGGCTATGATAACGTCTGGCGATGGCTAGAGAAGCCCTGATCATGCACCTGCAATGAGGGATTTATCTCAGATTTCAGAACAAAGTTTCAATCAGATTTTAAGAATTCAGATCATTAATAATCTTGTATTTGTGTCATCAGTTGGTATTGTCGTTAATAATTTATATGATTGTTCGAATTAACTATCATGAAAAATGAAAAACTGAAGGTAGTGGGAATTTGCGGTTCCCTGAGAAATATTAGCTACACCCGTTTCTCTGTAAGTATTGCATTGGATGCGGCAGAAAAAATGGGTGCAGAGATTAAACTGATTGATTTGAGAGATTATAATCTTCCATTTATTGAACAATTTGAGGAAGAGGATCAACCAATGGATCTGAAAAAATACAGAGATGAGGTTGCATCAGCTGATGCCATTATTCTGGGCACTCCTGAATACCATGGAGGTTATACAGGGGTGATTAAAAATGCGATTGATCTACTCAGCAGAAATGTTTTTGAGAATAAAACAGTTGGATTAATTGGTATTGCAGGTGGATCGCTGGGTGCATCAAATTCACTCAATGGATTAAGACAGGTTACTCGACACCTGCATGCATGGACCGTCCCCCAGCATGTTTCAGTTCCCAGTGCATCTAGTAAATTTGATAATGATGGCAATATAAAAGATGAGAATATAGAGAAAAGATTGATTGAAGTTGGAGAGACAGTGTACAAACACGCATTATTATTGAGAAATATATGATTACTCAGTGTAAGCTGTTAATCTTAGCATATTTGAGGATAATGCCTCAATTCCCTCGGCAAGGACTGGATGACCATAGATCATCTCGGATAGTTCCTTCCAACCGAGTCCATTTTCCTTGGCAAGTACCAGCATCTGTATAATTGAACCAGTTCTGACTCCGAAGAGATGAGCTCCAATTATCTCATTACTACCCTTGATACCTATACCTTTGAGCACGCCATCCCAATCATCCACAATCATAGATTTGGCCAGCCATTTATTCATGAATTTGAATGTAACCACACTATCCTCACCATACTTGGCCTTGGCTTGTTCCTCTGTGTAACCAAGAGAAGCAAATTCTGGTTCGGTGTAGGCAATTGCGGGAAAACTTGGTAGGATCATCTCCTTCCACTCGGAAGTAAATGTTCTTGAAATTTTAAGATTTTTTAGCAGCACTCCTGAATGATAGGATGCGACATTGGTCATCATAACGCCACCCATGACATCACCCACTGCAAATATGTTTGGATGGTTTGATTGCATATATGCATTGGTTGCAATTGCAGATCTATTGAGTTTGATTGGTACAGGCATCTTATCAATGTTAAGTGATGCTGTGGCTGGTTTTCTTCCGGTGGCCACCAGTAGATAATCACCATGGTATTCTCCCTTGTTCTCACCATCATCTAGAATTACTGTGAAATGGGATTTTCCATCACTCTTGACCTCCTTTATCTCATCAACAAATTTGTCGGTGTATATTGTAATTCCTGATTTTTCCATATGTGTCTGGATGATGTTTGCCATCTCAGTATCCTCACCAGGAAGAATCTGTGGCAGACCCTCGAATACTGTTACTTTTGATCCTAACTCTTTGTATAACTGGGCAAATTCAAGCCCAATTCTACCACCACCTATGATTAATAATTTATCAGGTATTTCCTTAAGATTTAGAATCTCGGTGCTGGTTGCATAGTTTGATTCCCTGAGTCCGGGGATGGGAGGAATGATGGACTCACTACCAGTTGCGATCACGATTATATCTGAAGTGTATTTTTTATCCCCCACCTGAATGGTATGCTCATCAACAAAAGATGCAAGTCCCCTTATTACTGGAACCTTGGTTCTCTCCTCCACCGAACGCAGAGTACCACTACGAATTCGCTCCACAATTTTCTCCTTGTGTGCGATTGCCTTTTGATGATTTCCAGAAATTCGAGTCATCTCAATCAGTGCCTTGGTTGGCACACAGCCGGAACATACACAGGAACCAGCAAAGTGACCCTCTACATCCTTTTCAACAATTGCAGTTTTCCATCCAACTCTATGCATGGCGAGTGCCACTTTACGACCGGAAGAACCCGACCCTATTGAGATTAAATCGTAATCATATTTCATAAAATAATTATGGTTTTGAGTTTAATAAGCTCTTTGTTTGTTGTACACTACCAAAATTTCGATTTTTTACTTACCCAGTACTAGTTTTGTCTTGCAGAGAGGACAGCTCGAATTACTGAGCACCCAGTTGGACAGATGATGATAATGGAAGGCCTCTTTGCAATTAGGACAGAAAGTCAATCCAAATTTGATATCCTGACGACAAATCCCACAATGATGTAACTGCGCATCAGGTGCGAGTATACGTCTCATTATGAGGTCTCTTCGAAGCTCATCATCGCTAACCATATTTTTACCACACTTTGGACAGAATTTAGGTCTCTTAATAGTCATGATCTCGGATGAACATGAAACACAGGTATATTTCACCTGATTCTCGCTCTCAAATTCTGATGATCTGCAGACACTACAGAATTTTGCAGTCGACGGCAGTTGAGTTTTGCATCTAGCACATTTCTTGGTCATTGAATGAATAGTATAAATTCAACATACATTTTAGATTTTCTAAGACAGCAAATCCAAGTTTCATAATATTTGGATAAAAAATGATTGATTAATGTGGAACATCACAAGAACTGCAGGAATCAGTTGTACAAGAAGAACAGGCTGAAGGAGCCGATGCCTGACTCATATACATCTCCAGACATGCAGGGTGGGTATAAACTACTCCACCTGTTGTGAGTGGCACTTCCATTGCATCTTTCTTCTCTGCCTTGGATCCACAAATATAACAGTCAACTTGTTCGCTAATTACTTCAGTCATTTCTAATTTACTGGAGGTACGATTTAATTTAAGCATTCATATAAGTCTATTAATTTAAATTATAAAATTAAAATGTATTTTAATCTTTAAATTATTCAAGATTAAATTGTCTAATACAATAAATCAATTTTGTAGAAATTTAGATAATATTAAATTATATACCATATTTTACAATTTGAATTGTCAAATTTTATGACACCTTGAATTATCTGCAAAAGTCTTGAGTATGTTAGATAACTATTAAGTAAGCAGTCTAACATGTAGATCTGTGAGTGATATTACTTATCGGTTCGCCACTAAGGATGATATCGAATTAGTCTATGATTTTGCACTTCATGCATTAGCTAGTTCAGAAATCCCTGTTTTCGCCGCAGACGTAGGAGATGGAATTCAAGAAAGGATTATGGAGGGTGATGTGAGAAATCTAATTGTTGCAGAAGATCTTGATGAAGAAATAATAGTGGGTTATGCTGAGGTTGATCCTCAAGAATCAGGTCGGATACTTATTATGGGAGTATTTGTGTTGCCAGAGTATCGTAGAAAAGGTATTGGCAAAAAAATCCTTCAAATGATATTGAATGAGATCTGCACAAATCACGAGGATCTGTATGTAAGAGCATTTACAGACCATGGAGTGAAGTTCTGGCAATCATATGGTTTTGATGTACAATTTCACGTTATGGAATACAAGAACCCATGAGCGATCATCAGTAGGAGGATAGCTGATTTGGGGACAAGAGAGGATAGGATTAATCTATTTGATAAAATAAGACAACTGAGAACTTCAGCAAAGATTCAATATGATCAAAGATATTTAACAACTGATAGTGTGATCAATCGTATCGAAATTTTTAGAGACCTTGGAATGCTTAATAGACGAACCCTACTCATCGGTGATGCAGATCTAGTGGGTGTGGCCATTGCAATTTTTGGAAATCCAACAGATATTCTGGTCGCTGATGTTGATGAGAGTCTTAGTGAGATTTTATTCGAAGCTAATATGGACTATGATCTACCAATCAGATTTGTGTATCATGATATGCGAATCAAGGTGATTGAGATATTACTCAATCAATTTGCTATGATTGTGATGGAACCACCAAGGACACGATCAGGTATCCAGGTATTCCTGTCAAGAGCAGTGCAATGTATCCAGGATGGATATGAGGATGGTATCTTCATTTCGGTCCCAAATAGTGGAAAAATCAGGGATTATTTTGACTCGCATATCGAAAAATTGGGAATTGAGATACTTAATCAGTATGAAATGATAAATAAATATGATAATGGAGATCAAGACTCTGATATGATCCAGCTCAAAATTCACAACAGAAATTATTCAGTGGAAAAGCACTGGCTAGACCATTTTTATGAGCGTGAAGAAAACGGAGATTTTAAGGAATACTGTTGTAGATGTGAGGAGATATTAAAAGTCAAATCCATTGATGAATTGATTGATGGATGTCCGCATTGTGGTTATAGAGGAGAATTTGTGTTCAATTCTTCAGTAAAGCTAAAATAAATAATTAAATTGATCTATTTATAATTAATTTGTACCCGCCCAATCCCCTGATATTTAAATAAATTGTTTGTATAACCAAAGATACAAGGTTGATTTTGCTGTTTGGCGGATTCGGGTTTAACAATTGCTCACAGTGCGATTTTAGGACAATATATGGAAAGTGGCCAGAATTGCCACAGGATATGAGTCTACAAGGGATACCGTTTTGTATTATGAATACCTAGTAGATTTCTCGGCACAATATTTATTAAGGATTCAACAGAACTTCCTCTGAATCATATAAAATTTATGAAATTGAGATTACCAACCAACACACTTATATTCGCATATAATAGACAAGTCATGTTAATAACAACAAATGATGTTAAAAATTTAAGGAGGTAATTAAAAAAATGAGCTTTTGCCCAAATTGTGATAGCGTACTTGTTCTCCCAAAGCAAGCCGGAAGAGATGATATACCACAGGATACATTGATCTGTATTGATTGCGATTATGTGTCTGATGATAGCAATGGTGTTTCCAATTTTATTATTAAAGAGGAGATACACCATGATGAAACTGCCAAGATAG
>DAOUUM010000094.1 GCA_030668165.1 Candidatus Heimdallarchaeota archaeon | reverse complement strand
TTCTCATTCATATCCGTAATCAATTCAGTTTGTGAGGTGGCACCACTGGCCATGGTCTGTGATGTGGAGGCAATCCCCTCCACTGATGACCGGATTTCTTCGGATCCACTGGCTATACGATCCCCGACAGATATAACTATATTTGATATATTACTAATCTTGGAATAATTGTCTTTGGCAATACCAAGGATCTCATTTTGGAAGCTCCCTATCTGCCCAAAAACATAATCTCTCAGCACTAGATCTCCCTCAATGCGTGCATCTAGATCCCCTTGTGAATATTTTTCACTTACTTGATTGAATTCACTAATATATGGTATACTTATAGCAAATGTGACCTGCATGGTGTGTACTATCTGCAGAATAAGAGGAAGAACTGCAACTCCAATGAGAATAGCGAGTCTATCCATCCCAATCAGACCAAACTTGATTTCATATGTGGTACTTACAGTCCCCACATAAATTGCCACATTTACAGCAGAAATAATCAAAGGGAGCATATGATACATCTGTTGAAAACGATAATCATGAGATCCCAGTATTTTTGCTGAAAGAAGGAGAATTGACATAACCGTTAGAATATAGCTACCTGTCTTGATAATTTGCATAATTAAATTCACTTCAAGCAGAGGATCAAATAAGAACCTGGAGGTGAAGTTTACTGTCAATCCATGTAAAATTAATATAAATTCCAAATACGTATACCTCATGAATTTTCGGGATGTAATGCCATTCATAGAATAGGTTTATATGCGAATCTGATAAAAATCTTATGTATGTCCATCATCTATACAACTCAATTTGTATAAAAATTATACCAAATTCTAAATAATTAGTTTCAGCTTTTATAGTGCCTTCGACTGATTTGTATTAGTTTCAAAAAATTAATTACGACGGGGAATTGAAGGGTGATACTGGAACTTTTGAATCCTACATTTATTTTTTACCCATTAATGATGGTCTAAATCGTCTGAAATCAATTATTTTCTGGATTCCTGTTTTTACAGATGGATCATTCTCCACTAGATCACGTGCCTTTTTTTCAGATTCAGTTTTAACAATAATTACTCCAAAAGGATCAGTCTCAATCAGAGTTGGGCCTGCCAGTAGTAGTTTATCATCCGCAAGTAATTTTTTGAGATATGTAAAATGATCGGACATGATCTCGTTATCCTCCTTCTTGGGATTGGTTATAAAATCATCACGAGTCGGTTTTATTATAACATAATAATATTCTAAATCCATAAACCAGTATCTAGGATCAATATAATTAGCTTATCGATTAAGAATTGAAATAGGGTGGGTATAATAATTTTAGTTAGTTGATAATTAACTAATACTACTTAATTAGCGAATAGAATAGTCCCCTTGCATGATTTTTTCTAAGATCCATCATACCAATACCTAAACCATGGCCTCGTATCTTATTATTGGGTGTAATCTCAATAATAATAGCGTTATCTGGATCATTATCAACAAAATTTATATTGGTTTTCAATGCTCTTGTTCTCAAAAAAAACTGCTCATGTTTTATTTTATCATAATCTATCAATTTTGCCAATCCATCGATTTGGATCATGGATGAAGGAACAAATCGCATGATATAATGAGGAAATGGTATAACGAAGGAGATATTAGGATTTCTTTGTATATTTTTTATTTTATGATATTTTTTACCTGAAATTATATAAAATTTCAAATCATTTTCAATATCTGATATACCATATAATACTCCAGTTGTGTGAGGATTGCCATTTTCATTTAAAGTAGTAATAATTCCAAAATCTTTCTTCCTGAGGTATTTGTAAATAATCTCATAATCTAATTTGCGTGTCATGGATTGTTCTTAGGGATTATTTATTAATTATTTATGAAAGATAGACGGTTAATTGCAGTACTTTCTATTATAAAATTATAAATTGTATTACACTTCTAACGATTCGATAGAAACCACCACTCCCTCAACTTCATCTACCTCTGTAGACACACCCTACCATATTTTTCTGCTTTACTTGGTTTCATAATATTTATCAAAAAGAATCAAATTGGAAAACATTCAAGATTATTCAAATACCATTAATTAATGTT
This sequence comes from Candidatus Heimdallarchaeota archaeon, assembly GCA_030668165.1. GTDB lineage: Archaea > Asgardarchaeota > Heimdallarchaeia > Heimdallarchaeales > Kariarchaeaceae > JAJRQD01. Next base: position 6,748 of record DAOUUM010000094.1, on the reverse strand, counting down.
TAATCGTTAGATTTTACTTTTTGAGCGATTAATAATTGTAAAACCATATTGCCATAAACAATTAGTTTCTGAAAGATATACTGATTCACCCCCTCGATAAATAGACCCAGAAAGGTAATAATCACCAGTATTCCAGATAGTATAATCACATGTTTCCATGTGGAGAATAATATTTTAGTTAAACCAAGCGGAATTAACACAAAAAATAGTTGAAGTAATAAAAAGTAACTGATAGCAAACAAATCATGAGTCTTGCTGGTAGGTCCATCTGAAATGAATAATCCAATCCCTATGATCAGAAATCCAGAAATCACTCCAAGTATTAATCCTATCTTCAAGAACATATTCATATCTTCTTTGAATTGAAGATTGAGTAGTAAGTAGAATGGAATTGTAGTCAGCCCAAGCAAAATTAGTCCTGAATTGAGTAGCCATCCATTATCACCCACTCCCAGTGCACTCAGAAATTGACTTGTATTATCATAATTGGGATAAAGGATCATTGCAACAACACTGGCAACCACAAAATATACAATTGCAGATATTAATAGATGCAGGATTAATCGCTCTTTTTTCAAATCAACTCGCTATTATCAAATATCTCAGTGAGATTTTTCTGATTTCTCCTGTACCCTCTCAGTGCGCAATAGGAGTACTGCGACCCGCAACGGTGCACTCTTTCCCTGAGATCACATGGATATTTACTGAGTTGTCTGTAGAATTTCTTAACTGCCACTAGACTATCTCGCTCAAATACTGCATATGGTAGTTGTATTCCCTGTTGGATCTGATCATTTACCATGGCTCTGTACTGCACAAATAGATCATCATCAAATTTCAGATCATTCAATCTGAATCTGCGGGTGACAACCACCTGTGCCATAATTATACGACTCACAGAAGATATATAATCTTTTGGCGATGAAATGTAAGTGGTACACCGAAAGTAATATGAGATCACTTGCGTTTTTTACTCTTTCTAGATCTCATACCATGAATTTTGCCAGAAGAACTGCTAATGATATCAATCATATCATCCACCATCTCCTCCCGCACAGATGGGGTTTGGCGCGCTCTTATCGGAATCATCTGAACTCCATAACTATCAAAATAATTTTTCCGATAATCAAATCCAAAACAGGTCAATCTATCCCTGTATGTGAATGTACAAGTTTAGATAATATTATTTATAATTAAGTTACCTGCTCGTAACCCTTTTATAGTTCGACTGTTCCTTTCAGTAAATATGACATATGAATTCACAGATATAGAATCCGAGAAAATCTGGATCTTTGGAAATAAGTTAGTGATTACCAGCTTGATAATGCTTGTTGCTGGAGTATTGGGGATTTTCTTCACTATCGCTCGATTTAATCAACTAAACAGTGTACAAGCCTCAGTTTACATTATTGAGTTCATTTTCCTTATCATAATTGCACTTCTACTCTTCAGACCCTCTGATAACTTCAAAATGATTTCCACCACCGAGGGTAATGATATTGATGAGTTGATGAAGGGACTTAATGACTTCAAGTTAGCATTTATGGTAACAACGGGATTATTGGTGTTCATAGGAATTCTCCAATTTATTTTGATAATGGAGAAGGTGATGTAGATGGCAGAATATGAATTTAGTGATGCTGAAAATACTAATTTTATGAAATTTTTACAGACCATGCTTTTTCTATCAATAGCACTCCTGGTTGTGGGTGTTATGACTCTAATTCAGGGAATGATCCCCGAAACAAGTGGGGGCGATATTATCCTTGGTCTTATTTTTGTCACCCTGGCCATCGCAATATTTTATCCAATCAAGTATTTCTTTGATATAATCACCACTGAGGGAAATGATGTAACTGCATTCATGAAGGGATTTAACTATCTCAGTCGTGCCATGACGGTATTAATGGTTACCATGGCTATTCTCTGGTTATCAGTTATCGTGGGTTTCATTGCAAGTTTGTCCTGAAATACAATTAAATTAAATATACAAATTGTTATTATTCAAAGTAAATTTTGTTCAAGATAAAGAAATAGTAATTCATTTTCAATAATAGTAGTTTATATCTTAAAAATCAAATTATATGTATGTTAAGATCTTTATTGAGGGGCAAAGAAAAAATAATCCATGATTATCAGGATCAAATCTATCATGCTCGGCTTCTCACCAGAGATCCAAATATCACTCTGACCATTTGCAATCAAAAATCAAGTCACGGATGGTTAAAGTACAATCTTGATAATTTTACAAGAGGAAAAATATTCAGTGTCAAGGAGGGTAAGGAGATTAATATAGAGGGTAGACGTTGTTCCAGATGCCTGTCGAAAATTAATCAGCAATAAACAAATTATCTTGATAATTTTATCTATAAGGTAATTGATATCCACATGGCTTGGATCCGTGAATAATAGTAACTCAAACTCAGTGGTGACTTTATCAACTGAAAGTGGTTGATTCAGGTACTTAACCCCCACTTGAAGTTCCACATATCGGTCTACTGGCACACTAACATAGACGTAACTGTTGGGTACTGAGATAGCTAAAATATCAGTCGTAATTTCTGCTATAACATATTGCTCAGATTCTGTAGCCCCATAATTTAAATTGTCCTCAAAAATAAATACTTTGTTTGATTACATTAAGGTTACAAGTTCTGAAAGTAGATAATTCTGAACGATTCATGGGGGATGTTTTGAATCATTTAGAAATCCAAAAAAGCCTCTCCTAGATCAATCACTCTCTAAAAATTCTCCAGGAAATACTTGCCCTGCATTGCAATGGCTCGTGGATTAATAACAATCTCCAACATATTTAGTTTCAGATAGTTTGGTAACAATTTACTGTACTTCTCCTGGCTCAAGCGATCATCCATCACTATAACATAGACCTTGTCATCTAGTGATCTTATACCTCTTCCAATACTCTGTATCAGCTGCTGCAGTGCCTTTGAATAATATACAGATTCAAGTGGATTATCCGAGTAGCGTTTGTTATACCCCACACGTCTCTTCATAATCAGATTAAATGGTGGAAAGGCAATACCTGATAAAATTATAATCTGGGCAGTATTTCCGGGGAAGTCTGTTCCTTCGTTTATTCTTCCACCCTGGATGGTCCCCAGAACAGCTGTTCCATTCACAGCACATTGTTTGAATTCAAGTACCAACTGATCAGTCTGCATGGCATTCATACCGCGATTGGTTCGCATGAGTTTTCGATCAGTCTTATTGGAGTAGAGTTCATATAACATCTTCGCAAATTTGTAAGATGAACTGAAAATCAGGGTATTTACCCTATTGGTATTAATAACCTCAATAATCACCTCAGACATATTCTTCATCATCCGGTCAGATCTTCTTGAGTATTGACTACTTAGTCCTCTGACCACCCTGACCATCACATTCTTTGAGGTGTACTCGGCATCCATCGATATATAATCAAAATTCTGCAATCCAATCTGATTTTTGTAAATCTCAATATCAGGAAGGGATCCAGACATGAGTAGTGATTTGTGTGTCTTTTTTAGAACAGGTCTGATCTTGATCACTGGATCCAGCTCTATCAATCTGAGTCTGATTGATGAGGTCTTATCAAGGATGAATAGAACTGAGTTGAATTTGAAGGACTCGATCATGGTATAGAGGAATTCAGCCATGCGTTCATAGTTCGATGAGATCATACGTTTGGCTGATCTTTTGGAGTATTTTCTGCCAGACTTGGCCATCTCATCAATAAATTTCTTGCTGAACCTGATGTTGTGGTCCTTTAATCTGAGTTTAAATAATTTCAGAAACTGTATCTTGTCAAGTTCAACAAGGCCATCCTCTTTCTCCGAGCCTGTGAAGTACTCACTCATCAGTTCCTGCAATACTGTAAAAAATGTGATATGGATCTCTGATTTGTGGTGCTTTGCCTCTTTGATAGCATAGGTAAGATCCTTTGAACTCAAAGTGGGTTGTTTGAGTTCGGTGACCTGATGCGGTAAATTGTGTGCCTCATCCACAATCACCACCAGTCTATCCAACTCAACATCCAGCAGGTTGAGTAATTTGGAACGATGGTCCGGGTTGAACAGATATTGATAAGATCCCACCACCACCTCAGATATTGATGTTAGTGCATTTGATATCTCTGCAGGACATATCTCAAGTTCTCTGCTCTGCTTTAGTAGATTATCCGAGGAGATGGGGACTCCATAGAGCCTGTCGGAAATATCCTCATTTAATTCCTCCTTCTGGCAATTATTGTAGTATTTGCATTCCATTGCTGATCTAAGAGAGTTGCAAACAAAATGGAAGAATGGTTTGGATTTAACCTCCTCATTGATACAGTAAGAGGATCTACCCCTCTTATCAATCGCCTCCACCAGCACCCCCTTGTTCTCGAATAATTTGTTCAGTTCCCTGATATAGTTATCAGATTGATTATTTGTCTTGGTGGCCACAAATATTTTCAGTTTTTCTTTGTAGTTGATCTCATTGTAGTTGCGTACATAGGATAGAATCGATGATAGCGCAACCACAGTTTTACCAGCACCATTGGATAGACCCAAAACCACAGTTTTCTTACGTTTTAAACCCTTTAGTATCATTGGGATGACAGTTCTCTGCTGATCCCTGAATTTTATATATGGGTTGAAGTGACTGGGGGTGACCATTGTAATAGTAATGAGGGAATTTTATTTAAATAAAAAGCCGATCAATTATTTGATACAGGTGGGAAAAACAATTTTCATTTATATACAATTCATTATAGTAGTACTACATGCTCACCGCATTACTATTAATCACATTCTCCATCGGCGTCATGGGAAGTGGCTATATAGCCATTAATCAAGTACTTGCATGGTTCTACTCCATGTTTCAATTCAAACCAGCCTCATGCTAATAAAAAATGATTTTCACTTAAATAAGATTCATTCTATATCATTGTGATGGAAGCACTCAATAACATAGAAATTAAACAACCCGCAGATACAATTGATAGATTTATCAAGATATCAATAATCCACTTCTCCAATGAGATAAGGACAGGATTGACCCATGATCAGTTCAGAAAAATAGTCAAGCTATACAGAAATGATAAGGATCTGGTAATGGAGTTTGAGAAATTGATACATATGTCCCTAGATAAGGATATGTACAAAAGCAATTATGATAGATTTGTTAGAATATTTATTGAGAACGATATCTACTATGATCTGGAGTTTAACTATGCTATTCAACCACTATTGATGTTCTACACCTACCTGTACACTAGGAACAAGATCCAACTGAGACCCGATATGTATGTGGCCAGATTACTCAAAATAACACAGGCCTACAAGTATTCAAATAGTATGGATCCACTGAAACTCACCAAGTTCGCCAAGAAGACTCTCCTCAAAATTGTATAACAGTGTAATATTATGTGTTTAATAGATTTAAAAATGGATCACACTGAAGGCAAGGATTAATATAGACAGCCTGACATAGTATGCCAATGAGAAAAAATTCAAGACTTTCTTTTAGGATATCGTCAAAGATGGATAATAACATCGAGAAGGCAATCTTGCAATCCCAGGGAGAGATAAGAGACAGATCTGAATTTGGTCTGAAATCAGTGATCTACTACCTCAATTACCTTGTCCACACCACGTCCGAGGAACAGGTGCTTATGGCAATCCTACTTGAACTGGCAAAGGCCAAAAATATAGATACGGAAGAGCTTGATAGGATCAGTACCATCCATGAGGGAAGATTAAGGAATCTGAGGGAGACTGATGTGAAGTCAGAGCATCCCAGATTATCTGAATTACTTACCATTATAGATAATCTGCCCACAACAATCCAGGAAGAATACCTTGTACGACTGGATGAGGTGGAATTTGATGGTATCGAGGATCTGTATAAAGAGGTAAGAGACAAATACTTTCTTGAGGGAAAGGAACCACTTAGAATAGTTGATAGAGAGAATCTGGTATTAAAGAAGAAGACTAATTAAATCGATATGAAAATCCTAACGTGCTCTAATTCTTCTTCGATGGCAATAAGCCTTCTGCTCTGTACATAATCCGTTCTATGCGACAAACGACCTAAGCGTTCTTTTTCCGTCTTTTCCTATAGGTGAACACAGCAATTATTTCCAAGGAGAAGAAGTAAATAACCACGTTAATTGAGAGGAAAGCATCTTCTGTGTCATCAGTTGTGACTGTGTAAATGATCCCATCAGATCCTGATGTATCCGTAGGAGTATAATCAGGTCCACCACCATCAGTAATGATCCAACTGTATTCATTTTTTATGTGGTAACGAGCAGCTGAGGCATTGCTAGAATATCGACTATCACCTCCATGAAATTGGACATTTGACTGTAAAGTAAGATTGGCCCAGCCTATAAGCAAATCATCATAATTTTGATATGAGAGTGTAACTCCATAGAACATATCTGTCATATCAGTAACACTGGAAACATCCCAACTGCCAATAGGTTGGTTGAAGGAAGTTGCCCTTGCGAACATAGCAGACATACTAGTAACACTGGTGACATCCCAACTGCCAATATCCTGGTTGAAGGAAATTGCATGTGAGAACATAATTCTCATATCAGTAACATTGGAAACATCCCAACTGCCAATATCCTGGTTGAAGGAAGTTGCATCAATGAACATACCATACATATGAGTAACACTGGAGACATCCCAACTGCCAATATCCTGGTTGAAGGAAGTTGCATCATCGAACATACCCTCCATATGAGTAACACTGG
>DAOUUM010000214.1 GCA_030668165.1 Candidatus Heimdallarchaeota archaeon | reverse complement strand
TCGAATAATCATATTTCCAGGTCCCATCATCATAATCCTTTCCCCCAAAAACAATCATCTCATGTAGTTCTGAGTCATATGCAGCCATATGCCAGTAACGAGCACTGGGAGTACTGCTCTCTATCTCAACCCAGCTATCACCAGTCATGTTAAATAACCACAGATCGCTATATCTGACACCATCTGCATTTCCACCAAAAAGAAGAGCAATATTAAATTCAGTATCAACACACATTGATGGACCGTATCTCTTGGCTGGATGCGTATCAGTCAATATCTTCGTCCACAGGTTGCTTTGGATATCGTACTCCCAGGTATCATCAAGTTTGTTATCATCAACCTCAGCGTATCCTCCAAAAAGGATTAGTCTATTGTTAAGATCATCGTAAACCATGACTGCTGAACTTCTTTGGGGAGGCGATGATTCAGTTTCGATCTCGTACCAAGTATCATTGTATTTCCACAAATTATTTGTTCTACCGTCTGAATCGGTTCCCCCGAAGATATATACAGAATCACCAGTACTGACCATACTGTGATCAATTATTTTACTGGGTAAATTTTCCAGTTCATCCCATTCACCATTATAAATCCAGAATTCATCTCTCATCCAATTTGTACTGACGTCCCTCATTCCTCCAGATAAAAGGATATCTCCTTCATGTAGAATCATTCTGTGAGAGAGTAGTTCTCCGGGATCTGCCCCCGAAACTGGTACTGAGAAATATAATATTAATATAATTAATATAGTCAAGGCTCTTTTCATTTACAAATTGATCATCACAGGCATTAATAAGTCATTATATTTGGATAAACATTTTATTTTCTTCAATTAAGATCAGTAATCACATTATTACTTTGTACAAAATCTGATCACCCTCATTTGTCAAAGTCTCATAGACTACCAAGATTATTTATATGTGGAATCTTGTAGTTCCATTTGATTACGTTGGTGGGTAAGAATGTCTAAATACATGTGTGAGGTTTGCGAAAAAGTAAGAGACGTAGTCTACGACAGGGAAATGCACTCTTTGGAGGTATCGCAGGATCCAACAGGATTAGTTACTCATGCAGATATACACAGATGTGAGGATGGGATCCTTGGGATAAATAACTGTGCAATTGATGCAGATGGTAATATCCGGGGAATTGAGAATTTACAACTACCAACCAAGAGAAAACCAATGTACAGCGATATTCCGGGACTACCAAGTATTCCAGGAATACCAAGTGCTAAAAAAGAAGATGCTGAACCCAAAGTTTATGCTATTGACAGGATCTTTCCTGATAAAGTGGTTAGAATACGTATCCGGGATATAAGACTGCGGACAGTAATCGAGATAGGTCAAATGAAAAAATTTGAGAAGATGGTTTCGTTTATGACATCTGATCTGGGAACTATTGAGATAGAGTACTACGCCTCAGATATTGAACTGGGGACCAGTCTTGAGAAATGGTTGACCATAGTTGCGCAATTACTTGAAAAACTCCCACCCACAACGCTGGGATTATTCATCGAGACTATCATCTTCATCTATGGTAATCTCTTCAGCCCACCAAGTGTGTTTCTAATACTACAGTTGCAGACTCTGATCACTGCACAGAACACTCACTTCACGCTCAAAATACCAAAGGAAGAATTCAACGAGAAGATGGCCTACATCGCTGCAAAATATGGAGAGGATATCTATGATGTACTTAACAACATAGCAATATTTTTAGTAGATAATCCAAATGTTCCCCTGCAATTCTACACCAAAATACATAGTGAGGATTTGACATACCTAATAAATCTGTTTCTGATACTGGAACAGGAGGGTGTACTCTCCATACAGAGACCTGCAGTGATCAAAGATAAAATTGATAATACTCTGGCAGAAGACCATGAAGATATCCAAAATACATTCTTCTAATTGTAACTATTATCTTCACCTATTTTTTCTGAATTGTCTTAATAATACAAGTACTGCTAATCCTACTGTGGGGGAGAAAGCATGCAGGGGCGTTTCTTGATCAGATGATTCCTGACCAAGCATTTGCCAAACATCATCCTGTAGGGACCACATATCATTTAGAATTCCACCATCATTATATCCCCCATATAATACCCAGTTCTCACCATCAAATACCATCGCACCAGCATCACGGGGCTCAGGCCCAGAAGAGGTGATTTCTACCCAGGTTTTCACCATATAATCAAATTTCCATGTATCATCCATAATTCCAGATGTCGATACATCACCACCAAATATAACCATCTCATGATCTACAGAATTATGAGCGGCCAAATGCCAATAACGGGGTGCTGGATTGCTTATCTGCAACTCCTCCCAGATATCAGTTGTCATATCAAATATCCAGAGATCATTTTTTTTGCCACCCGTATCCACATCATTTCCACCGAATAATATTGCAACATCCAAGTTCGTATCTGAGACGAGAGATAGTCCATATCGCTTACTTGGATGAGTTTCAGGTTTTAACTCAACCCAGGAACTATTGTCAAGATAAAATGCCCAGGTGTCATCAAGCTTGATATCATTCTCACCATAACCCCCAAAAAGGATTAGTCTATTGTTAAGATCATCATATACAAATCCACCAGAACTACGCTTTGGAGGCAATAAATCTGTATTAACCTCAATCCAGTTGTCAGTATATTTCCACAGATCATTGGTTCTGCCATTGGGTGTCACGCCTCCAAATACATATATTGAGTCATCCGTTGCTTCCATATTATGATCAAATCGAGGTCCAGGGCCATTCTCCAGTTTTGTCCATTCACTATCAAATTTATAAAAATCATCCTGGATATAGTCTGTCCAAGAACTTGATCCGGTTTCGTTCATTCCTCCAAACATAAATATTTCATCCCCCATAAACACCATTTTGTGTGACATCAAAGGTCCCGGAAAATCTGATGCATAAACTGGAACGGAGAAAAGTAAAATAAGTATAAATGATATAGTTAATTCTCTTTTCATTTAGCTTTGTTCTGCTCAAATACTAATAAATGATTTCTTCTAGATTAATTATTTCTTAATTAATATATATACCGTCTAATTATCTACTCATTTCATAAAATTAATCCAGATTGGATTACAGAGGTTTGAAATCAGATCAATAACTGTATAATCATATTATCATAAGGTGAACATATGACTGAAGAGCAAATTTCTGATTATGTTAAGGTGATAATTGATGAGGATGAGGATGTGCACATAATTGACCAGTTTTTAGAGATCACCGAGTCTATACTTCCCAAGGATGAGGCCATTGGTGTGGCTAAGTATATCCTGAAACATTTCAATGAACAATTAGATTAATTTTTATCAATAATATACTCAAATTAGCATAATAAGCAGAAATAACTTTCATATACAATTGCCAAACAAGAAGCATGAAATACGATATAATAATCAAGAATGGATATGTATATAACGGAACAGGTTCTGAACCCAAGAAATTGGATATTGCCATCAAAGATGATAAGATTGCAAAAATCGGTGCAATAGATGGGGAAGCGGAGGAGGTAATAAATGCCACAGGTTTTTGTGTCTCACCCGGTTTTATTAACATGCTTTCTTGGTCTGTCGAATCATTGATCGAGGATGGTCGCTCCATGGGAGAGATCAAACAGGGAGTAACTCTGGAGGTGATGGGTGAAGGATGGAGTTTTGGTCCTTTGAATGATGCAATGAAATTGGAAGTCCACAAACTGTTCAACAGTGGAATAGAATATGATATAACTTGGACCACTTTAGGTGAATATCTGGAATTCCTGGAGAACAAGGGAGTATCCACCAATATTGCCAGTTTCATCGGTGCAACAAGTGTCAGAATTCATGAACTGGGATATGAGAATAGAAAACCCAATGATAGTGAATTGGTGAAAATGAAGAATTTGGTTCATCAGGCTATGAAAGAGGGTGCCATGGGTCTGGCCAGTGCTTTGATATATCCTCCTGCCTTTTTTTCAGATCTGAATGAGATTGTAGAGCTGAATAAGGTGGTTGCAGAATATGGTGGAATGTATATCACTCATATGAGAAGTGAGTCAAATAAAATACTAGATGGAATAGATGAGACAGTGGCCGTTGCCAGGGAGACTGGTGTCAAAGTTGAGATATATCATCTGAAACAGGCAGGAGATATGCATTGGGACAAATTGGATAGGGTGATCGAGAAAATTGAAAAAGCAAGGGAGGAGGGTATCAGTATCACCACTGACATGTATACTTACACTGCAGCTGGCACAGGTCTTCAATCCTGTCTACCTCCAAATGTTCAGGATGGAGGTGAGGAGAGCATGCATACTAGATTATCCACCGGTCCCTTGAGAGAGATAATCAAAAATGAGATGGCCCATGAGAGTGATGATTGGGAGAATCTTTTTGTTCTGGCAGGTCCTGAAAATATTCAGATTGCTTCTCTCAATAATGAGGAACTCAAACCCCTGATCGGGAAGACAATTAAAGAGATTGCAGAAGCTGAAAACAAGGATCCAAGAGACACAATTATCGATCTGATCCTGAAAGAAAAAGGTTGGATTGGTTGTGTATATCATCTCATGAGTGAGAACAATATCAAGAGACAGATGCAGTTACCCTTCATGTCATTTGGTTCTGATGCAGCATCCATGGCTCCAGAGGGAGTATTTCTTGAAACAAGCACTCATCCCCGCGCCTATGGTAATTTCTCAAGATTGCTTGGAAAATATGTGAGAGATGAGAAGGTCATATCACTCGAGAATGCAATTTACAAATTATCAGGTCTCCCGGCAAGCAATCTGGGATTAAAGGATAGGGGATTATTAAAGGAGAAGTATTTTGCAGATATTGCGATTTTTGATATCAATAAAATCAGAGATAATGCCACATATGATGATCCACATCAGTTATCAGAGGGAATGGAACATGTGATAGTTAATGGAAAAATAGTACTTCACAATGGCAAACATACAGGTGCAACACCCGGAAGATTTGTGAGAGGTCCTGGTTATGTCTGATGTGACAGATCCCCAGATTGTGCCACTTGGCAGTATAGAGGGTCATCTCTATCCTGGAATACTATCCACGGTTCATAATATGCATGCGGTGGTATTACACCTTCATGGGTTTCCTGGCGAACCATTTGAGGAGACAGTGTTATTACACCAGCTCTTCATGAAAAAGGGATATGGTGTGCTCTCATTCAATTATCCCGGATTCTGGGGACGGAAGCCAGCATTTGCACCAGAACTGGTGTTGGAAGGTGTGAAAATTGCACTGGATTATCTGCTGAATAGATATGATCTACCAATCCTTATCTTCGCGGAGAGTTTTGGAGGCTCTGTGGCCACTAGCATAATTGCTCATGACTATAATCCCCGGATCAAATCTCTTGCATGCCGAGCACCTGTTCCTGATATGAGTATCTTCTCGGAAGATAGAAAACCACTGGTGAATCGGTCCATGGCCATTTTAATTGAAACACTGATTGATGGTAAAATTATGGATACATCAGTTGAGGATTGGAATTCCTTCTCCTCTGATGTGATCCAAAAATTCTCAACAGTTAAAAATTTGGAAATGATAAAGGCTGAAAATCCTGATTTCCCAATATTTGCTATTTTTGGCAAGAATGATGAGGTATTATCAAGTGAAGCCATCGAGAATACTTACAGAGATTATGCCATGCTTAATATTTTACCAAATTTATCG
>DAOUUM010000222.1 GCA_030668165.1 Candidatus Heimdallarchaeota archaeon | reverse complement strand
TGGATTCTGTCAAGACGTTTACTCTAATTGCGCCATTATAACGTGTCAAACCTGTTCCCAGTTGATTCTTCCCGATAAAATTGTAATTAATCAGAGTTTGTAGAGCGGATTTGTCAGTGTCCTCTTCAGTAATAAAATGGATTTTGGATACTTTATCCTTGATATCAAAATCAGCCATTATAACCACCAGTTGACCTGGAGTATATCTCCCGTAAGTTTTACTATAATTAAAGAGTGCTTACAATTTATTGAAATTTAGATTAGATTGTACTAATTAAGTATAAATGGTAAATTCCTATTCTAAACAATAACAATAGATAAAAAATGAATTGATAACTACAATTTAACCCATAGCGGAGTAGCCAAGTGGTCAACGGCGACGGACTCAAGATATGTTTGGATTTTCAGACATCTGCGTCTTCCGTTCCCTAGCGGTTCGTGGGTTCGAATCCCACCTCCGCTATCTTATTTATGCTGATTTAGCCCACTAAATGATAGAAAATCCAAGTCTTCAATTAGATGATATTTTAATATTGAAATTTCATTAATTAAATATGGCAGAAGAGAGTATAATGATGAACAGGTTACTAGTGCTTGTTCAAATTGTATTAATCCCGATCTACTTCATATTTTTTACTATTAATTGGCAAGATGAGATTGCGATATTTTTTGATGTTCTACTATCAAAAGCAACATGGTTAAGAGGTATACTTGAGCCAGGGTTTGTAAATTTCCTGATATCTTATGGAATCCCAATTATTTTCTCTTTACCCTGGGTGATCATAAGTGTCTTGAGAGCTACCAGGATCGCAGATGCTTATTCACTAATGGGAAGAGCTCTAGGAAAAGTAAGAATTGATCAGAAATTATTCTATGGTTTGAATGCAGCCTTTGTATTAATATTCATTATTTTGCCATTTGGAAGTCCTTTAATAACTATAATTGCAATTTTTGTAGCTGTTCGAATGTTCATGAGGAAAATCCTAATTGGGAAATTCATTAAACTCGCATGGATTATTCCTGGAATAATACTTGCATTTATACCCACATTAGTTGCAATTGCATTTTATATAAATTACTTACAATTATGGAATTACATCTACAGTACTTGGACAGAATCAATAGGAATAATATTCGGTATCGGTTTAAGTCTGGCAATTGCCATCTCTCTAGGAAACTTCTTTCAATTCTTATTAGAGGGAAGATCAAAATATGAGAATGTGGATACTCCCGAGGGTTTGATCCTATTGTTCAAAGGATTTTTGTTGGGTATCTTTCTCCTTATTCTCTTTGGGGAAGGAATCGACTTGTTAAACTACATAAATTACGCAGCAGTTGCCTTTGCATTTATTGAATTGGGATTGCGTAAACTGCATGATATGCCATCAAAAGGCGCATCAAAATTTGGTATTGTCATGGTAATTGTTTTCTCCTTGGTAAATATTCTTACAACCTATCTCAAGAGCATTTCAAATTTTGCTCAGACACTAGTAATACTCATATCAGGCCTTATCTTCTTTGGTTTATTTTACCTTAGTTACAAATATGCAGATGACCCAGAATTACTAAATCGATAAAATTCATTCATCCAAGAATTTAATTAAACTACCTAAATAACAGGATTATGAGTAAATCAGTTGATGCAGTAATAGCCGATGAGATATATCAGAATTACAAGCAGGCACGTTTATGGGGAATTACGATGGTACTAGCGGGAATAATAATTCAGTTATTGCATCTATTTGAGATCCCGATAAGTGGATTTCAATTTATGGTGATCATTTCAGGAATTATTCTTGGAGGTGCAGGATTTCTTTTCCTCATGGGATCGACAAGTGTACCCAAATCAAGAGCAGAGATTGTCAAACGATTACAGAAAATAATGCAGAATACAAATCCAAATAGAAGATTGTGGGCGGCTCAACGTCTAATAGGATATTTGAGGGAGGGTAATTTCTCCAAGGACGAGAAATTATCCATAGTAAGTGATGCATTGAAGCTAGTTAATAATCCAATTGCTGGATCTAAATATCAGCATTACATTCTGGTTGATCACATCATATTCTTAAGAGAGTTCTCAATCAACGTAAAACTAAATAAAATTGAGAGAAAGGAATTTACTAGACTGGTGAAACCTCTTGAGAATATTAAGGAATTACCGGATGAGGTTAATAATATAATAATGGATATAATAGTTTATGATCCTAAAAAATTGCCAATACAGTCGTATTCTGATAATAAATAGTTTTATTTAGATTTTTTACATCATACCAGGGGGCATACCGCCCATTCCTGGAGGCATTCCGCCTGGAGGCATTCCTGGGGGCATAGCTGCTTCTCCACCACCCTTAACGGCGATGACATCGTCAATTCTCAGGATTAGTTCAGCAGATTCACTTGCTGATTTGATTGCCTGTGTCTTTACACGAAGAGGCTCAACAACACCAGCTTTGGCCATATCACCAACCTTGCCAATTGCTCCACCTTCACCATGTTTTGTAAGATCAATTCCATGGTTCTTTTTACCCTTGGTATAGGCAACTATCAATTCACCAACCTTGTCCAAGGGATCAAGTCCCGAGTTCTCTGCAAGAGTTGTTGGTATGACTAACAATGCGTCGGCAAATGCCTGAATAGCAAGTTTTTCCTTACCCGGGGTTTCATCAGCTAATTTCTTCACTGCATGGTGCATGTGGATTTCAGCTGAACCACCACCGTAGATCATCTCTCCATCCTCAACCACATTTCTAACCACAGATAATGCATCGGTTAAGGCACGTTCTGCTTCATCAGTTGTGTACTTGGATGCACCTCGCAGGATCACAGTAACTGCTCTTGGAGATGGGCATTCTTCAATATAGATATAGTTCTCATCACCTAGTTTGGTCTCATATACCTTTCCAGATGAACCAAGATCCTCTGTTGTCAATTCTTCAAGTGAAGTTACAATTTTTCCACCAGTTGCTCGAGATATTTTCTCCATATCACTTTTCTTGACTCTTCGAACTGCCATAATTCCGGATTTGGCCATGAAATGTTGGGCAAGATCGTCAATACCCTTTTGACAGATCACCACATTTGCTCCTGTATTGATTATGTTATCAACCATATCCCGGATCATTCGTTCTTCATTATCCAAGAAACTCTGTACCTGCATGGGATCAGAGATTCTGATCTCTGCATCAAATTCGGTCTTACTTACCTCAATATTGGTGTTAATCAGAGCAATCTTTGCATCCTTCATATCACGAGGCATGCTCTGATGAAGCACTTCCTTATCAATGGCAATTCCTTCCATCAGGTAGGAATCAGATAATTTTTTACCCTGTTTCTGCAGAATTTTGATGTTATCAAGATCGGCTGTGTAACCAGAACTGGTCTTCTCCATGATCTTGGTTATTGCATCAACAGAAATGTTTGCAATGACACCCTTGGCCATATGTACACTTTTTGAATTAAGAGCAGTAGTGGCAATTTTAATCAGAATATCTCTATCATCAGGAGTTGTGCTCACAATAATATCTTCCAAAGAACTTATCGCAACACTTGCTGCCTTCTTGTACCCCGACACAATTTTTGTACCGTGGATCTTTTTGGCCAGGAGATCATCTCCTTTCTTGAGAAGTTCACCAGCAATTACAACTGCAGTTGTGGTTCCATCACCAACATTCTTATCTTGGGATTTGGCTACCTGAATTACCAGTTTGGCTGCAGGATGTTCTACATCAAGTTCTTCAAGTATTGTTGCACCATCATTAGTAATGACTACATCACCCAAACTATCAATTAACATCTTGTCCAAACCTCTTGGTCCAAGAGTGGATCTCACTGCCTCTGCAATAGCAGTTGCGGCAGCAATATTATTTTTCTGAGCATCTCTACCTTTAGAGCGTTCCGTGCTTTCACGGAGGATTAATATGGGCTGTCCAGCTAAACTCATGGGATTACCTCTATTTTACGATATTTTACCCTTGAGTGAATTTAATTTAAAGGACTTGATAGATACCATAAATTACGCGTTATTGAGATGGGGTTTTACCTTGTCTATAACGAGATTTGATATAAATATCACAATAATATATTTTATTGAAGGAGACAGAATAGATCATTTGATATCTATGAAATAAACTCTGATTTTGATGAAAGGAAAGAACTTTTTGACTCTATTTGATTATTCGAGTGATGAGATCCAGAAATTAATTGATCGATCAATTGAATTGAAGGTGAAGATGAAAAATGAGGAACAATACAAACCTCTTGATGGTAAGAGTATGGCCATGATCTTTCAGAAAAGAAGTACAAGAACTCGTGTCTCAACAGAGACAGGTATAACCTACCTAGGTGGTCATGCATTATTTCTGGGATCAGATGATATTCAACTGGGAAAGAATGAATCACTAAAGGATACAGCCATAGTTCTTTCCAGATTCAACTCAATTATTCTGGCAAGAGTGTTTGCTCACAGTGATGTGTTAACTCTGGGAACAGAGGGAACAGTACCAGTCATTAACGCATTATCAGACAAATACCATCCACTCCAGACCCTAGCAGATTTCATGGCAATTAAGGAACGATTTGGTAAGCTCGAGGGAATCACCCTTGCTTGGGTTGGTGATGGTAACAATGTGTTGCATTCTATAATGGCAGCAGGACCCAAAGTAGGCATGAATATCAGAATAGCCACGCCCAAGGCATATCGTCCATTGGATGACGTCATTGAAATGAGCAGGAAAGAGGCTGAGAAGAATGGCACCGAACTGTTTATTACTTCTGACCCATTAGAAGCCGTCAAGGGCGCAAATGTTATTGTCACCGATACTTGGATCTCCATGGGACAAGATGACGAGAAGGAACAAAGATTGAAAGAATTTAAGGGATATCAGGTAACCATGGAAATGGGAAAACATGCATCTGATGACTGGGTTTTTATGCACTGTCTACCACGTAAACCATACGAGGTGGATGATGAGGTTTTCTACTCGGATAGATCAATAGTATTTGATGAGGCAGAGAATCGGATGTATACTGTGATGGCAGTGGCTCTAGAATTACTGGGTAAATAATATAACAAGTATATTTTATTTTATTACCATACATTCTTCGGTTATAGAGGTAGTAGCAACTAATAATAATTTAGGAGTTAAATCTAATGGTGTGGGAAAGGTATTTAAATAATTGATAACCCGCGTACTTGTCTTATTTAAGACTTAATTAGTGATTAAAAATGTCTACAGTGTTAGTAAAGATCGGGTTAGGACTTTTGATTTTACAAAATGCCATGCTCGTGGCCCTTTTAGGGGGATTTGTTACAGAATATGCATTCTACATCGATTTAGCAGGCTTCCTGCTATTAGGTGTGGGATTGATAATGAAAGCCGGTGAAGATAAGAATATGTTGATAGCTGGAATTGGAATAATTGGATGGTTAGCTGCGCGTGTAACGTGGCAATTTGTGCTTGCAAGTGGGATATTTACTGACGGCGGCAGTGATTGGGAAACCGCATTAGATTCTCTAGTTAGTACTGTACTTGATATGGTACTAGCTTTACTAATCTCAAGTGTTTT
>DAOUUM010000575.1 GCA_030668165.1 Candidatus Heimdallarchaeota archaeon | reverse complement strand
TTCTTTTATGTCTTTTTTCTTTAGGATAATTTGCAATTTTCAGTGAAGTCATTAAATTGTCATATGCATTGAGATAAGGTAGCAGATTCCTTTCAGGAAGCTGCCACAAAAATCCCACAATATCCCTTCTATAGAACTCGATATCTTTTCTCTCCAAGTTATGCAGTGGAAGTGAATCGACATAGACTGTTCCAGTTGATGGCATTGTCATTCCACCCAGAATATTTAGCAGTGTGGATTTACCCGCTCCTGATGGACCTACTATTGATAGAAATTCACCCTTCTCCACTCTCAGATCAATTCCTCTAAGTGCTTGAAAGTATATATCAGATGCTGGATCCTTAAAATTCTTCGTAATATTGTTGATAGTTATTAGTTCCGTCATTTTTAATCCTCCCTAAGAATGGTTCCTGCCTGTCTCATTGCAAAATTAATACTTGGTATCAATGAGAAAATGATGCTCACAAACAGAAGTATCAATGAGAATTGACCAATCAGATCCCACGGAATCACCAGATCCAGTGGAGGTACCGCACCACCTTGTTTGTCTCCACTTACTATTAAAGTGATAAAAATAATAAAATTCAGAGAAGTGAAGATACCAATAATACCACCGAATACAAGCGAGAGTGTTAATAATATAAGATTCTCAGTTACAAGCATTCCAAATACTTGCCTCTGTACCATTCCCAATGCACGGTATACTCCAATTTCTTGTTTTCTTTGTGAGAACACAACAAAGGAGTAGAAACTGATTGCAATGGCAGTTGCAAGTATGCTAACAATCACAATTCCAGCCATGGTTGAGATGAGGATAGATACCTCAATTTTATCAAAGAAATCAATCTGGCTATCACCCACACTTTGTACAAAGACATTAGTGTCTAGATTAAAGAGATCTCGTAAACTATCTGCAACTTTGTTTATATCATGACCTGGATCAACCTTAATCAAATACCCAACAGAGCCACTATGCATAAAAGATATCATTGATCTTACGATTGAATAGTTGGCTAGTATGGGCACTTCTTTGGGGAAGTAATTATTGTATTGATCTCTTGGAGGAATATCCTGGACAAGATTTGGGAAATAGGTGAAGTCCTCCTTCAATTCAAATACCATGTTTGTACGGTTTTCACCATTATCAATCGGTACTGAAATTACCTCATCAAAATCCAGACCCAATGCAATTTTTGTATGCTTTTGAATAGCAATTGAATTGTTATTAGTTAATTTCGATAATATCTCTGTTAGTGAGGAAGCATCATATGAAGAATCCCAATGTGCAGCAGCCTCAAAAGAACTGAAATTTATTCCCAGGATGGTATACTGCCCAAAAGGACCACCTTGGATAGTTATCTTAGCTACTTCAGAGTAGGCCTGTATACCAGAAACACCATCTAACTGTGCTGAATTAACTGAACTTGATTCAAGACCCTGAATATAAATATCTCCACCAACGGAAT
>DAOUUM010000033.1 GCA_030668165.1 Candidatus Heimdallarchaeota archaeon | reverse complement strand
TCAAGCAGGTAGAGTTAGATGAACATGCTGATAAGATCCCCACTCAACTTTCAGGAGGTCAGCAACAAAGAGTAGCCCTGGCAAGAGCATTGGCAATTGAGCCCAGAGTGCTTCTATGTGATGAGCCACTTTCTAATCTAGATTTCAAATTGAGGGTATCACTTAGAACTGAGATTCGAGATATCGCCAAGGAACATGAGGTAACTGTTGTCTATGTGACTCATGATCAAACCGAGGCTTTGGCAATCAGTGATAGGGTAGCGGTAATGGGTATAGGAGATATCGCTCAGTTCGGAGATCCTTTATCTGTATTCAATGATCCTAACACAAAATTTGTTGCCAACTTTGTTGGAGAGAACAATGAGCTATCAGGAATGATAACAGCTGTAACTAAGAGCATAGCCAAAATCAAACTAAACAGTGGAGAATCAATGTCAGTGAATGTGAGTGAGACTGATAATCTGTCCAAAGGAGATGCAGTAGATCTGATAACGAGATTTGATGATCTTGGTTTCATGACCAAGGGTGAGAATTCAATCACTGGTAAATTAAAAAATCTAGCGTATATGGGTACCTATCTTCAACTGGAGCTCGCTCTCAATGATGGGTCCGCATTTACTGTAAATGTCAAGGATAACATTCCAAAATATATGAAATTACCCAAAAATGAAGAGATATCAATACAGATTCCCGATGAATATCTAATGATGTTCAAAGACGGAAATAGAATCAGATAAAAAATTCAAATTTAATAATTATAAATATTGCAATTAGTTAGCATATAAAATATGAAATCAACTTAAATAGTAAAAAAGAAAAAACGTCGTTAGGGGGATTTGAACCCACGACCTTTCGGTGCCTGCGACCGACCTACGTCGACGGTTAACAGCCGAATGCTCTACCGAGCTAAGCTATAACGACATTGGTTTTTGGCTATCCAAACAGATCAAATATTTAAAAAATATTCTCTAATTCTGTTCAGAAAATTTAGAACCAAATTACCTCCCAAATTATTCTTAAAATGATTTTCTATAAGACACTCGATTTATTATTCAAAATGATATTCAATTTATTCTATACACATATTATACGTGACTTCGGCAGTGGATATTTGCTATTTAGATCAAAGATGAAACTTATAATCACCATAATAATAATATAATTATGAGTAAAAATGTTGCCATCATAGGTGCTGGAATTATAGGAAATAGATTGGCAGGAGTTTTCGATCAATTTGATGATTTGAAGATTTCATGGATTTGTGATATTGATAAGGTATCTGCAGATAAACTAACAGAGAAATTTGGTGGGAAAGTAACACATGATTATAACCAAGTTATGCAGGATCCTTTGGTGGACATCGTTTACGTGGGTGTTCCTCCAAAATTTCACAAGGAAATAGTGATTTCTGCCTTGGAAGCAAATAAACATGTGATTTCTGAGAAACCCCTAGCTTTATCCATTAAAGATTGTGAAGCGATGGTTAATGCAAAAAACATGACAAATCTGATCACTGCTGTTAATCTTCCATTCAGATACACTCCTGGTGTTTCTGATCTAATTAAAAGACTAAAAAATGGGGAAATAGGTGAAATCATCAGAATCGAGTTGAGATTCAGATTCCCGTTTTGGCCACGTAAATGGCAGCCTGTTGATTGGTTAAAATATCGCGAACAAGGAGGTCCACTACGTGAGGTGGGTACTCATTACTTCTTTTTACTCGGAGAATTAAAAGAATTAATTGGAAAGGTAAAGAGGATAAATGCAATTACTAGATTTGAGTCAGATGAGATGGCTGAGCATAATTCAATAGCCATGATTGAATTTGATACTGGAATACTAGGAACCATGGATCTGATAACAAAGAATACAGAATCTGAAGAAAATACCATTACCATATATGGTGAGAAGGGCTCATTATCACTTGTTCAATGGTACAAACTCATTGGTAAATTCGGAGATCAAGATGAACAGGTGTTAAATGAGACGAGAATAAGTTCTGAACTATCCATGGTACAAAATTTTATGAAAATGATCAATGGAGATGAGGTGGAAAATCCACCAGTTTCATTTGAATCAGCAATGAACGCACAACAGATTCTCGAGGCTCTTTATAATTCAAATTCTTCCTGGATTAATTTTTCCTAAAATTCAATACTAATCTGTCTGCCAAAATGCTTATGAATTGAGAGCTAATGCTTGAATTAATGAGATTTTATACAGCAAATGTATTTTCTGAAAGGGGTATTGAGGGTGGAAACCAACTTGGAGTGGTGATTGACGATCAGGAGTTATCTGTTGAGGATATGCAAAGCGTTGCAAAACAATTCAATTACTCAGAAAGCACTTTTGTCAGAAATATCAGCTCTGAATCAGCGGATGTGAGAATATTCCTTCCAGTTAGAGAAATTCCCTTTGCAGGACATCCACTAGTCGGTACTGCCTTTGTACTCGAAACTATTTGGAGACAGGAAAATGAACCACGAGAAAAGATTACGTTAAATCTAGTTAATACTTCAATAGAAATAAAATTTTATAATCAGGATGATGGAAAACTAGGTCTTTGTGAGATGAACCAAATCATACCTACAATACATGGAAAATATGATAACTATGATAAAATTGCTTTGTGGTTGGGCATCTCAAGGGATGATATCATGAATGTGCCAATGTATCTGATATCTCCCTCGGATCTCCCATTTTTATTCGTACCCGTAAAATCAAATAGAGTATTTGAAACAATCAAACCAAATCATCAGGCATTACTAGATAATTTTGATGAGATCAAGGGTGAACCATTTGTTTTTTCTATGGATGGTGTTGATGATGGAAATGTACATGCCCGTTTTTATGCCCCAAAAAGTGGAATTATTGAGGATCCCGCAACTGGATCCGCTCAGGCTTCACTAGGTCTTGCATTATTCAAAAATAACTTGATGAAAATTGATTCTGATTCCATTTCATTTGTAACTGAACAGGGATATGAGATGGGGAGACCAAGTAAATTGTATAATAATCTGTATTTTGAAGAGGGTAAATTGGTAAGAGCAACAACAGGTGGATACAGTTTTCTTGTCTCAGAAGGCAATATGTTCCTGTGATTCATCCAAATCAAGAAATTATCTAAAAAATCAATTGTTTTTTTAATAAATGGGTGTACTAATAAAGAAGAATAAATAAGATTCAATATTACTAATAATTATAGGCGTTGTTAATGAAACAAGACAAGAAAGCACAAAAAATGGATAAGATAGCTTTCCCCTCGAAAGATTTAGTAGTTGAGGAAGAGTTTTTACCATCAACTGGAACTCATGTTGAGGACCATATGGTAAAGGCATCCGTGGTTGGTGAGGTATTCATCGATAAGGAACACTACAAAGCAAAAGTTATACCGTTTAAGAAGAGAAGTAATATTCCAGCAAAATACTCATTTGTAATTGGAATGATTGAGAAGGTGAGCAAAAGCAGTATCAGAATGAATGCCACTTATGTAAATGAGATCAGAGTTCATCCACCATTCTCAGCAATTATGCATATTTCTGATTCATCAAGAGATTACGTAAAAAGCTTAGATGATCTTTATGCCGCTGGGGATATAATTAGAGCCAAGATAATTGATAATAAATCTTTTCCAGTACAATTAGAAACCAAGTATTCAGATACTGGTGTTATTTTTACAATATGTGAGATATGCGGTGAGAATGTTAAGAAAATCAAAAGAAATGTATTGAAATGTGATGATTGTGGACATGTACAGAATCGCAATACTGCAGTTAACTATGGCGAAGTATCAGTTATCTCAAATAATTAGTGAATAGAAAAATGAAACAGAAAAAAATATATTCAAAGAAATTTAGTTTCAAATTGCCAGATACCGAGGCCAAAAAAATATTTCTGGATGGTGCTACAAAACTTATTGGTGAACACGAGAGTATATTTGAAAGCTCTTTTGATAAAATAACAATAGATGTTCGAGGTGATAAACTTGGAGTGGATAACACCATTAATAAGCTTAGATCCTTTGAAAAAAGGTTATCACGGGCAACGATTGAAGATAACTTTGGTAATTATAGTTATGAACACAGTATCCTGGCAGAATTATTTTCTCCCCCACTTCAATTAAAATATTTTTCAAGATCAATTCAAGCCATGGGCTTTCAAAGTAAGATAATCAAGGATACAATAATCAGCTCAGCAACTATCGATGATATGAGAAAAGTTCACAAAAAAGCTTCTCAGGTGATCAATAACCTGCTAATCAAAGAAAATAAACCAATAAGATACTTTATTGCTGTGGCAGTTATTACTACAGATATTGATTCCGATACTTTGGTAACTATGGCCCTAAATTCTTCAATATTGCACATTGCAAACGGGTTATTGGAATTCAAAATTAATCAGGAAAGAGCTTATCTTCAAATGGATGATCTTATTCATGAGATGGACAAGGGATTCAAGTTGATTAGTATTGATCATGACAAAGAAAACGAGTTTGGCATGAAGGAATTGTTCCAGGGTGGTAAAATTGTATTTATCAAAGATGGGGATGAATACGAGGGCGACCCCCTTGACCTGATTGAAAAGGATTAGAAGTCAAATCTTTTATTTTGTTTTGATAATTCAAATATATTTTCAAATAATTTAGAAAAGGCGATTGCACAATCCTCTTTTTCTTGTACCTTAGAAGTGAAATTAGTCTCATTCATATTTTCATCAATTATTAGTATCATTTCTTCTAATGTCATAAGATTGGTGAGGTATGCATATGCAACAAATGCCTCTCCTGCATCTGCCACCCTATCTGGCTTTGTTTTCTTCCCTAGAATAGACCTTAATTCTGCCAACTCCATCGCTTTTGTCAAACATTTATCCCACACGTGAATACTGGCAGCTAGTCCATATTTACCAATTCGCACTGCTGAGTAAGTGTAGTTAACCAAAAAATCACCAAGTCTGGCTAGTTCTTTTGATTGAAGTATAATTCTAATCTTCTTGGTTTTTAATATAGGATCTAAAGCCTTGTAATTCATTATAGATAGGTATCCTCGAAAGCTTCTTTGAATTGAGTTGCCATATCTGCCACTTTACGAGCTGCTGAGATCAAAGCATCCTTTGGATCAACATCTCCTTCAGTTCTTAGTTGGAACATTACAGAGTTCTCGAATGTTCGATCTCTTGCATAACCAGCCATTACTACGCCCTCTTCTTCCAAGGTAACAATTCTTAGTAAGTTGTATAGGGTATGTGGATCATCTTTTATCTGCATTCTTAGATAATTTTTCTCCAATGATTGAATCATTATCTTCATGAATGATTTTAATTTATAAAGGATAAAAACTTTTAGAACTATTTCATCAACGTATCGCGTAAGAAATTATTTTGATATCGATTCAATCCTAAATGATCAATTAGGTACCACTTTCTCTCTCAACCAGTCAATGACTAGTGCTCTTAGCTGATCAAATACATTGTTAAGCGGATGATTCCCTTCTGGTAAATAGTGCGTTTCAATATGACTTCCTAGAGATCGCTGAATTTTAACAAAATTGATTGAATCTTCAATCGGTATCACACTATCTTCTTCTCCATGAATTAGTAATGTGGGTAGCAATAATTTTGTATTGTTGTTAGAAAATTGTTTCAAATCTGATATATATTTCCATTTCCACTTAACCTCCTGCTGATAGGCTCCATGGAAAACAGTTATGTGCCCCTGATTCTGCCAGTTATCCCATTCATAAGTATGTGTTACTTTTGTTGTATCGTAAAAATTTAGGGCTGGAGCAAACAAAATCAATGCATTTATCTTGTTTGGATATTGATCCACATAGGATCTGGCAAGTAATCCTCCGTGGGAGGATCCAATCAAAACTATGGGATTTGAAAGAGTGGAGATCTGGTTGTCAATCTCTAATAATAAAGAGCTAACAGTCATGTTTTCAAAATCCGCGGGATTAGGATATAAATCAATCGCAACTATTTCCCCGATATTATTTCCAATTTCTGAATCTCTGATTTCCTTCTTTAGGAATTGGATTTTACTTGATTGTGGACTTGAATAAAATCCATGGATAAAAACTAAATCAATCACTAAATTGGAATATAGAAGGTGATATTTAAGCTGACTTCAGTGATTATACATATTTTCGTAAATTTATTATTATATAATCTATATATTAATTGAAAGAAAATTATGAAAATTGATAAAAGAACCCCACATCTCGAACAATTTTTAAATATATATTTGCTATATATTCATATAATGATTGATAAAGAGACAGAGACTGGTAAATCAATTCGCAGGAAAATACAGGTGGTTGGTGGATCAACAATTACGGTAAGTCTTCCTCGCAGATGGGTTAAAAAAAATAATATAGGACGAAATGTTGAACAAAATAGCGAGATTTCCATGAGATATCGCCCTGATGGGTCTTTAATGCTCTTTCCTTCAAATCAAAAGATGTCCTCAACCAGAAGAATCAGTACACATAGATTTGGAAAAGATGTAAGAGTGGATGAAATTAAACGTACTATCATCGCTGATTTTATTGCTGGAGTAGATACAATTAACATGAGATTGAAAGAACCACTAGAATTGGAAGATATGAGTATACTGCAAGAATTTGTGGTACGCAGTCTGATCGGTTTTGAAATAATAGACGAGGAGAAAAAGATAACAATTACGAATATGACTCAATCGCCCATTTACGAGGTTACCAGGTTGTTAGAGCTGATAAAGGTAAAAAGTACCCGAATGGTTTCTAGATGTATCACATGGATGAAGGATCCTTCCATTGAAAAAACTTCACTCATATCAAATCTTGAAAAAGGAGAAACAGAACTTGACAGGCTCTCCTACCACATGATGAGGACCCTTCAACTATGTATACTTGACTATTGGATGGCTGAACAGGTAAATCTGCAGTTGAGTGAGGTATTGCACTGGTCTGCTGTCAATCGATCTGCAGAGAGTGCCACTGATGTTGCCCTTTCACTTGTTAGGGTTTCCACTAGTTTTGAGAATCCTACTGATGAGGAAAGACAAATTTTGGATGTATTATTTGATCTCGGAAAAACACTTTCAGATCTATATACAAGGGCATTGAATGCATTTATCAAATCTGATTACAAAGAATCTCACAAAATTCTAAGTATTCAAGAACAACACTCCATCACAAAACAGGGAAAATGGCCTGTGAAAGTTAGAAGTACAAATAATCCTGATCTAGTGGTAATTACAAGGAATCTGGATAAGATAGGTGTTTATATTAGAAAAATTGCAGAAGCTACAATTGACTGTCAATCCGCAAGAAAATTGGAATTTACCGAGGAATAACTACTTAGACACCTTGTTCAAATACATCATGAACCAGCTCAGCTAAGCGGTTAACATAACCCCATTCATTATCATACCAAGCCAATACTTTGACCATGCACTCATCAACCACATGCATGGGTAGTTAAGCTAACTTTTTCTACAATTATTACTATTTTTGGTCTAAAATTTTAGAATTATGCAGTCTCATTATATTGTAATCAATATTCTAAAGTAATATTTTCAATCCCTAATTATTCCAACTCATCCATTTTATCAAATAATTCATTTCTAAACATAGCCAGTTCATATCCAATCTTCTCGTATTCTTCTGCAGATTCAAGTTCTCCAATAGAATCAAGTAGGAAATCATATACATGTTTGAAATATTCCTCAAGATATGATTTGGATTTGCATAATAATTCGATATCCCCAAAATAACCAATAAGAGAAATTGATAACCAGTAGTAAATATTTGTTATATCTCTGTTCTCAACCTCATTCATCACATATTTCTCAAGTTCATTTTTAAGATCCTTGAGTAATTCTTCAGCCATTCTTTTGATCCCGGCCAAACTTTCCTTAATGCAGATTCGACCCCTTAATCCCGCTCCACTTCCATAGTAGATCTTACAATATAACCTGTGCTCGTCATCCACTTCTTCTATGTCCACACCACCGAACTCATAACATAGTTCCTCACTAGTACATCCACATTCTTCCTGGTGTTCTGAAATCATCTGCAATACATCATCAAACATGACAGATAATCCCTCCTCAACAAGTGAGATTTCTCCAAATTCATTACTGGATATAATTTTTTTGATCCCATATTCAAAATCCATGTATCGTGCACAAATTATACTTGCAGTTGATAGTACCTGTCTGAATTCCATCACCTTACTTCTGATTGATCTGGCATTGATGTTGATTGCGCCATAATCATAATTCACTGATTCGATCTGGTATTTATCATCTAATTTATGTGATAGTGGAAGAACCCGTTGAAGATAATAATTCCTGGTGGTTTCCCTCAGTACCTGCAGGGTCCGCCAATCCTCATGAAATACTGCGGTATCCCCACCAAATTCAAAACTAATATTGTATTTGACATCATCATGGATGAGATGTCCCTGCATATGCAGATCATAAATATTCTGAGCTGTGAATCCTGTTCTATGATTGAGTGATAGCACGTTTCTAAGTTCTCTTTTACTAAAATCACCACCACTAACATCCCAACATTCAGTATGGAACACATATTTCAAGGCAAAATCATCCATCCCCTCTATCTCATCAAATGTAAAATCCTTCAGAGGACAGCGATCCTCATTATGCTCAACAAAGAGTTCCAGTTTCTCCTCTTCCATCTCATGGATCAAATAATACAAAGATCGGATATCCTCTGGAAACTCAGATTCATATTTCTTTAGTAATTCTCCCTTGAATCTCTTATTAACGTATATCAATGCTTTTAATTCAATCAATTCTCCCCAGAACACACCTCTGAACTTATCCCATCCAACTGAATAGCTTTTACCAGCAGCTTGAACTTCCAACTTGTGTTCACTACCCTCTCTCAGATCATGGATCAAACTGGAGAGATCACTATATATTATCTCCTCCCCATCAAGATACCTATTATTACAATAAATTGTCATTCTTATCTGTGTTTCATTCTCAAATTCCAGGTCTACATTGCTGGAGACATAATTTGGAACCAATTCGATATTGTCAATAATATCCTCTATATCTTCAAGATCTTCCTCTATTGGGAGATCAAGATCATTCATACTGGGATATACCTTAAATGTTTCAAGTCTGGATCTCAGATCATAACTCACCCGACCAAACAGTTCCCATTCAGGTTCCTTTTTGTATATATACTCATAATTACCGATCTGTACCAATAAAATGGAAATTTTAGTCAGCTTATCAAATTTTTCCACATTGTACTGATGATCAACTATCTGGTAACTGTGAGGATCGTCAAAGTTCTTTATTGCTCCCTGGAAATGTTCATCAAAATATAAATGAACTCTGTTCTTATCTCTTCGCATGATTCCATGCCTTTTGATATTCACCCTGGTATCTGGAAATGATTTAGACACTGCTATTTTTAATTGTGACCAGATATGCTCCAGATCAAATACATGGTTACCCTCGTATTCATATCCAAGAGACAATAATAACCAGGGCGAATATTTTTGCCACAAGAGAATAATCTGCTCGTCAAGGAGTGGTTTATCATAACTTACTGCAAGTAGCATGAGATCCAACCAGTATGTAATAGCTTTGAACTGATTGAATCTAAATTTTTTGTCCACAAATCTCATGTAGAAACTGAATTTGAAGGGAGAGAGTACTCCACTCAATCTGTTTTCTCTCTCATATGTTAATACCTGGTTGGATAAAACATCAATAGTCTCACCGAAAACCATTTTTAGCTGATCATCTATCTTATCAATGTGTTTTTTGATATCTCCAGACATTCTCTTGTCAAGTAGGTACTTAATCACTTTTTTATTTGTATTCAGTAATTTATTATTTATTAATAGGTAGCTGAAACCAAAGTCAGCCGTGTCCGGTGGTTGGTAGCTGACCTCAGGTCGCCTAGTTTTAATGCTGTACCGCTTCCTTGTTACCATTTCACCATTTATTTTATCTTTAATCTCAAATTTCTTGTGTTTAAAGGGATGAATATATAGATTATGGGGTAATTCTCTTATCCCCTTTTTTCCTCTCTCAAGTAGATAAGCTGGAATCACCATTTTATATTTGCTATTTATCCATGTGATAAGATCCAGCACATCCAGTTTGATCTGAGCTATTTCATCTTTTTTCAGTTTATGCAGAGGAATAGAGCTTCCCTTGACCTTTTGCTTTCTTCTCTGCGTGAAATATTTTGCCAGTTTTCTCAATCCCTTCAACTCAACAACATCATATTCTGTTCCTGCCAAAGTATCTGTAACAATCACACGAATATTGTCATATTTGGGTGATCTTGATTTTACAGGTGCAACGGGTAGATTCCAAATGATCTTGTTCAACGTCTCTGCATGATAACTATTGTAGGGAAGAAATCCTCTCATCTTGTATTTTTTGGAGGTCAGAGTGTCTTTAACCGGATTTGATATGAGGTAGATATCACAATTCCTGAGCTTAGTTATTATTTTATTCTTCATAACATGTGCAGTATTTGCTTGTATCTGCCTGTAATCTCCCCATCCACTGATAATCACGGATTTATTCTGAATGCTTTCTTCCCTGAATAATTCACCAGGATATACGATCTTGAAGCGGGACAGGTCAAGCCAGGGATCTATCCTCAATCTCTGATAAGTGAAATTTTTTAGTATCTCCAGCATGTCGATTATTATTATCTCTCCATGCTTTTCCTCCTGTAATTTCTGCATGAGATGATAATGCGCAGCAATCCATGCAGCAGTATTGCCAAAATTAACTCTGGATGCACCTGAAAGATACAGGGTAAGATTGTTATCTGTTTTCGTTGTGTAGTTCTGATGTCTGTGATTAACTGGTTCATGGGTGTAGATGAGGTCAGTGAATTCAACTGGTTGTTTATCTGTTATTATTGCTATTCTGTGTTTCTCATGTGGAAATAGACACATTTGCTCGTTCATCAAATATTCGAGATCATTATCCTCATCATATTTATCATCATCCTCACCTTTTGAATTATCTACATTCTGATCTAATGTGTGAATAAATGAATAAAGAAACTGATGTATCAGGTTATTATTAATCTCAATTATATCTTCATTATCCGTCTCTTTATTATTATCGATCTCGTAATTTGTTTCAATCTCAATTTTCTGCTTGGTATCTATTATCACCACTCCTTTGATCATTTCGTAATCTTTGAAATCATAGGTGAAATTCTGATATCCTCTAACGAGTGCTTTTTCATAATTTAATAATTGTCTCTCCACATGTTTATTGTAGGCGAATGATGTCTGAGCACCCCATTCATCTTTGCTGAGCTCTCGGGGTTTGATCCTGGGATAAGGGACATATTTACCGGATTTATTCTGTTTGGATATCACACCCCAATCAAATCCCTGTTTTGTCTTCAGATCAAGAACTGCAATGGGTTTCCAGGTATTGTGATTGGCCCAATCAGTTTTCTTGAATACAACAAAATCAGGTCGGTACTGTGACTCACCCTGAATGGGTAATTCTGCAACCACTAGAAAACTGGATTTTTCTACCTTACCATCAATCAGGATATGCTGAGCATAATTATCACCCATAATTACCACATCTCTGAGATTATATGGTTGTGGTAATCCATAAGATGCCAACTGGTGAATAATAGAACCCTTTCTCTTCTTCTGAACGATCATATTACTGTATAATTTCTCAAAAAACTCATCTTTAATTATAATATCTGGTGAATAATTAGCAGTAATAATCTGAGTTTTTAGTTCCTTCAGAATATCATCCTTGTTTTCTTCAACTGATTTTCTGGCACTACCCCTTGAACCCTTGATCGTGGTATCTCTTTCAATAACACGGATTAATTTGGTTAATTCCTTATCCAGATCGGTGAAATTATTGAAATTCTTATGAATTATTTTATCCGATGCTGATTTGGAATTCTTTCCCCTCTTTCCTCATGCGTATATCCAGTCCAGATATGGCATGGAATCATATAATAATTTCAAGATATACTTTCTTGAATTATTTAGTGAGATCTGATTGATGAAGAGGTGCTTACAAAGTTCGTTTACATGTGCCCGGATGGCATCGATAAAATCCAACGAGGGATTATTTACATGATTGACTGGTATCAAACCATACTGATCATGAATGTACCCCAGTTGATCATATACTCTGATCAATGGTGGAAAAGGATAATAAATTGCACTGAAATCACGTAGTAATGCACCTGCAATATTGAAAAGGCTGTTTAATGGATCAATATCATCCAGATTATCATATATCCTGGTGGTTGCAGTGTTGCCATATTTCACTGTATTCTCAAATATCATTCTCAAGTACATCTTTCTGATATTTGATTCAGCCCGGGTAATAGTGGTGAAATCATAGGTACTATCACGTCTGCTTTCATACCAGCTGTCCTTTGCCTGTTTCCATTGCTTGTCTATCGAATGAAAAATATGTCTTGTCTGTTTGGTTACTCTGTTTGATGCGATACGTCGGACTGATGCGAGCCCTCTGAGATATGCATTTGATATGGCTTCAGCAGGATCTTTTGGGAATTTAGTCATTTTAATGCTTTGTCCTGAGGAATGAGAAGGTATTGACATAATATTTTTAATCTAATTATAATTTCATAGAGATCATATATTAACTAATTTATTAAAAAATAGACAAATTAACAAATTTTATGTAATATTAAAATGGTAATAATTGCTTATCTTCATAGTATATATCTCTGTAATATATCGTACTAAATATATTTTCAGCCTATTTAATCACTTTTTACTTTTTCATTTATATGTACCTCTCTCTGTCCGAGCATAAATATCAGAATCCCCTATATGATTCTAGATCATAGTATATATCTCTGTAGTGTGATGAATTATGACTTATCTCGGTGTGAAAATAAAGATTAATGCAGATATGATGGGAAGTAATTCTCTTATCAGACTTAATCAGATACTTTATCGAGATACGAGAGTAATCAGAGACTACATCAATATTTGCAAAGAAAATGAGAATGCTTTAGTTGATAAAAATAAGGTGAGTAAATCAGAATTGGATAAAATCACTGCTAGTACTAAGGTTAGAGTTCGAGTAAAACATGATTTGAAATCTAGATATCCACGCATATCTCTCAATGAGATGAAAGAGTGCAGAGATGCAGCAGTTGAAATATATAATTCATATCTAGCCCTCAGAGAAGATGGTGGCAATTTACACAACATTAATGGATTAATTCCACGTACGATATGTTACAGGAGATTTAAACTGGATATTGACAATTCAATGGTAACAATCATGGATACCAATCCAAAGATGATCCGAGAGGAAAAAACCTATACTAGACACGATATATTGAATATTCCCATTGTATTATCGAAATATAGTTTGGATAAGATGAATGAGGGTACTGTCAAATCAATTAAAATATTTTATCAGAATAATGAATTGTATATGACTCTATCAGTTAAGATAGATGTTGATCAGATCTCTAAAAAACCTGTAAAATATGATATTCACAAACCTGTGGGAGTACTGGGAAT
>DAOUUM010000452.1 GCA_030668165.1 Candidatus Heimdallarchaeota archaeon | reverse complement strand
TATCCAATGTAGGAATTTAGTAATTCAATCTCATAGATATGCAACATAAACCAGGTCAAATTTTGGCCGATAATTGCTACCTTCTTATTATACCTCCTTGATAGTTCAAGTAGGATAAAACCGCGGGTCCAGAAATCAGTAATAGAGGCCATAATCCCGATTAGTGCCAGATTTATCCAAACGGTATACCAGGGAGGATAATACCAACCACCAAAAAATATCCTGTATTTCAAAAATACCACCACCGCAATCAGATATACACCGATTCCACCAATAATACTTAGAAACTTGTTAGAATCTGGTAATGTTATACCCAGATCTCTCCAGGACCCATTATGCCTTCGTATAAACCATAAAACTGGGAGTACATAAATTAGGGTCATCCTAATTGTTCTGATCAAACGAGAGTAAATGCCCCAATATTCAAAAGGAACCCGTGGAAATACACTGAATTGAAGGAAATACGCTAGTCCAGATAAACTAGCTGAGATGATTACCAAGAGTACAAATTCAATTAACCATCGATCTACCCGATTTCTCATAGAACAATATTACCCTTTTCTTCCATAATAAATTAGTTTACATTGATCAATGGCTTCAAGGTTATAGATAGAATTTGCATTGGAATATCGTTGCATATCAGGATAGGATAAATAGTCAACGTAACTTGGATGAAACTCAAATAGTGGTTCCAGTCCCGTTTCCATGGGGATTACACAATAGATATCACCCTGAAACTTGGCAGATTTACCCATTATTTTGAATAATTCTTTGAAGGAAATATCAAATCCAAAACCTCCTCCTATAATTATTATATCCGATTCAAAATCATCCAGTTCATCAAATGTAATCACATTCTTCTCGAATCTAGTTAATCCCTTATCAAGTTCTAGGAAACTGAAGCCCAGTGCTTTACTAGCTTCGTTTGGAACAACAATTTTAATCTCAGGTATCTTATCAATAATTGAGAGCAATTCTGGAAATATGATATCGAGATATCGGCTTACAATCAGTATAGATTCAAACTCCTTTCCCTTCTCTATTTGTTTATTTACCTCAGCATTTATCAGTCCAACAGCATTTTTGAAAAATTGTTGGGTAAATCCGTTTTCAAAGATAAAATCATATTTTGGTTGCCAAATTCCAGTATCCATGTCGATTTTTGACTTTAGAAGTGTTAATCCATAGCGGATGAAGTGCAGACTGGGATTAGTATCTTTGACCTGGGTTTCAAATACTTTCTCAATCTCAGCTTTGTTTCTTTGAAATTCATGAGATAGAACATAGGTGCCTCCTGCCCCTATCAATATTTTAGAAACCACCAGATAATCAAATAATTTTTGTATGGGACTGATCATTTCAGTGGGCCATTTCTTGTCATCAATTATCTTTTCAAGAGTCTGTGGATTATCCATCATGCTGAGAATTCCCTCTTCCATCAACCAGTCCATGTACAATTTGGATGCAATTGCCTTTCCTAAGTAACATGTCCCGAGGTTCTCTTCAGACAAAAAAATCACTATTCTCCCAAATAATCAATCAACCTTCTCTGTCTAGCCCATTCAAGCAGTGCGAGTAGATCTACAAAATTGATCCTTAGTTCTTCCTGTAAGACAAGCAGATTCTTCTCACAATCTAGATTTTTTAGGATCTCCCAAGCATCCATATCTAGATATGATGGTATCTCGATATTGAAATTTGCATTTTCCCTCAAACAGGGTCTGATTGTATGTCCCCTTAGGATCATTTGTGTGTATTCTTCAAGAATTTCTTCTACAGTGTCTCGTTCCACTAAAATATCCAGGATTTCCAAACTTTTTACTATTGCCTTCTTGGATGAGGTCTTCCACATTAGTGAAAGGTTTTTGACATAGGGAATTAGCCATCTCCCAATCTTGTTAAGAGTCACAACATCCTGTATGTCTACTAGAAAACATATATAGAACTCAGTATGACCTATCTTGATTATAAGGAAGCTCTCTCCATGGTAAAGAAGTGATGTAGCGGTGTCTGATTTTGTAAAAGACAATTGATGATCAATATACTCCATGAACGCCAATGTTTTGATTTCCTTACCATTGTAAAACTGGGGAAAATGACGGAAATCTGCGAGTTTTGATCCATAATCAATTGTAAGTATTCCTTTAACATATTTTTGATTCAGAGGTCTTTGTATCCGATTTCCATCTAAAATTAATATTTTCCTCTTCTGCTCGACATCCACATATTTTGTTTTTGAGTATAATGTCTCACGAAGATATTTAGATAGTTCCAAGCCAAGTAAATCTGGATCCCCTTGTGATCTAACCAAAGCCGCAGATCCGAGTTCTCTTACAGGATCCAAATCACTACCCGGGATACAAGATATCAGCAGAACTGTGGTAACGTCCTCCTTGCCTTCCGGTAAATATCTTGAAACCACTATTTCATCCTCCAATTGAGTGAGAGTTTCCAAATCAGATCTGGCCACACCGGCATACACTTCAGCTATTGTACGATGATCTTTTATTTTTGAAATATATGATGAACCTCTAGAGATCTCTTTAACACTGGTCACCGGTCCTAGGAAAGTATCCCAGACTATAATAGCTATAAACAGTATTTTAAGGTCCCTCAGCCCCGGTAAGGCAATACCAGGTATCATTAAATCTAATGTTTTTTCTTCCTCAATCCATGATTCGTCTGACATGTACTATCTTAAAAAAGATAAGAGAAATATTCCTAATAATATTTGCGGTGAAATGGTAAGATTAATGGTAAGATTGGAGCCATTATGGTTTTTTATTAT
>DAOUUM010000513.1 GCA_030668165.1 Candidatus Heimdallarchaeota archaeon | reverse complement strand
TTCTTTACCGAGGGTAATCCTCCCTCCTATCCTGACAGAAGAAGTCTACACCTTGAACTAGGAGTTTGATATTATTTTTGAGCGTGTATTTGAGACAAAACAAGAAGAGATCAGCTATCCAGTTCTCCTGGATCTAATTGCATCAATAATCGATGATCGTAATTATTGCGATCATAAACAAATCTGGGTACATCTTTGGAAGGATATCAGATATGTTATGGAATCATTTTCAGATTCAATTCCACTTGATGCAGTGGCAAGTGTTTTCGTTAAATGGTATAAACCAAGCAAAACTTCGTGTTCAATGGATAATCTACTATCCGCACAGAAATTGAGGCTCTCATTGGTCAAATTAGTTGTTCAAACAATTCATATATGAGCTTCATTTACAATATACCCTCCGATTTACAATTTATATACTCAAAAAGTCATCTAATCGATGAGAGAGAAAGATGGCAACGAAAGTAAAAATACTCGAACCCGTTGAAATGAAGGATGAAAATCTAGACGATATGAATTTGGAAGACATACCTGGTTTGGGACCAAAAAGTGCAACAATGCTGAAGGAGGGTGGAATCAACAGCGTGTCCGCATTAATGGGATCAACCCTGCAGGAGCTTGAAATACTAGGGTTAACAAGAACGACATCCAAAAAATTACGTCAATCAGTAAAAGAATTATTTCCCAACATATATAGTGATTTTATTGAGGATCAATCACTGGAAGATATCGAAGGTATTGGTCCCACCACTGCTAAAAGTCTCAGGGATAAGGGAATGAATATTCATCTTCTTCAAACAACACCTGTAAAAGAACTTGAAGCGAGATACGGCCTAACTGCGACCACAGCAAGTAAATATCAATCACTCATCAGTGCCATGAAAGGGGGTTTTTTCAAATCTGCTTATGATATAATGGAAAATGAGAGAAATACAGATTATTTCACTTTTGGAGCAGATAGTTTAGACAAGCTGTTTTCAGTACCTGAACTTGGTATAAGTGGAATAAAAGCAGGAGATACCTACGAATTTTTCGGTGCTTTCAGATCTGGAAAATCCCAGATATGTCACCAGCTATGTGTCACAATTCAGTTACCAAAGGAATTTGGGGGTCTGGATAAGAGGGCAATCTATATCGATTCAGAAGGCACATTCTCACCATCTAGGATAATTCAGATGGCACAAAGATTGAAAGAAGAACATGGATGGGATAAATCAGTTGATGATATTCTTGGTGATATTTTAGTTGCAAGAGCAAAGAACACAGATATGCAGCAACAGATCACCATCAAACTACTGGATATACTTGGTAATACGGAGAAAGACATTTATGGAATTTTGGTGGTCGACTCAGTCTCCTCCCATTTCCGTGCTGAATATGCTGGACGAGGTACACTTGCTGAGAGACAGCAGACTCTCAATCATCATCTAAGTATTCTTAACAGAATTGCTGATACCTATGGTCTATCCATAGTGATCACCAACCAGGTACAATCAAACCCTGCTCAATTCTTTGGAGATCCCACAGTTGCAGTTGGGGGTAATATCATGGGTCACTGGGCTACCACCAGGTGTTACTTAAGAAAATCAAAGGGTGAGAAGAGAGTAATCAGAATATTTGATTCACCTATGATAGGTGAGCTGGAAGCAATATTTGAAATAACCGAAAATGGAGTATTGAACTCTGAATCGTGAATATTAGATTGATCGCGGTTTTGTTAATATTTTAGAACAGATAGTTATCTTTGAAGAAGAAGATTTATAGAAAAACAAGTACCTATTGGAATAACAATGTCGGAAAATATGCAATCCTGCCCCTCATGTGGAGAATTAGTTCCCATTGAGTATGTTTTGTGTGTATGGTGTGGCTATGATCTCACAGCTGAACACATACGAAGGGCTGGAATTAAAATTGGAGGGAAAGAGGCAATTGATAGAATGAAAAAAGTTGTACGCAATCCAATTTCGGCATTCAAAGAAATTACCCTGATTCCGGATTTAAGGGGTGGAAGAATGATTCTATACGGTATAGGCCTCTTAATGACGCTCTCAATGCTCTCAATTTTCTCCAAACTCGATAATATGGCATATAATGATGCAGAGGCTGGTATCGCAATAACCATTGGTATCTCATTTGTGATTAGCTACAAATTCATGATTGGTGTATTATTTCTGATACTAATGCCACTATTCTTACTGCTGATTTTCACCATTGTGTGGAAATTAAGCACCAGAATATTGAAATGGTTATCAAAATCGTTTGGTGGAACAGGTCAGGATGAGAAAATCAGAGCGGCCATAGGTTATTCCCTCCTCCCAGTTTTATTTAGCTGGGTATTGTTTTTA
>DAOUUM010000547.1 GCA_030668165.1 Candidatus Heimdallarchaeota archaeon | reverse complement strand
ATCTTTGTACTCTTTGGATATGGCCTTGGCAATATAAGGTATTGCTGATTTGGAGACGCCATAGGTCACTAATTTTTCCTGCACCCGTCCATTTGAACCCAGTCCATTCATATTGAAAATATGACCATAGCCCTGTTCTTTCATAATCTTAAGTGCCACCTGACAACCAAAAACACAGCCGTTGATATTGGTGCTAATTACCTGTTCAATGATTTCAGGGGGAATTTCAAGTAGATAATCATAGATACCTCCATTAGTACCAGCATTGTTAACCCAGGTATCAATACTACCCATTTTTTCTAGAGCAAATTTACCAAGATTTTCAACATCAGTGAATTTGGTCACATCACAGGTGGTTACCGATAATTTGGGGTAATCCGATAATTTTGATTCTAAATAATTCTCTGCTGATTCGGTACTTCTTGAGGTAACAATTACATCATCTCCCAATTCAAGGAATTTTATAGCCAGTGCTTCACCAATTCCTTTTGTTCCACCAGTAATAACAATATTTGCCATAATTTATGTAGTTGAGGTACCACTTAAGAATTTATGAGGTCCGGAACTTATTTGATTAAATTTATTATGTTTTGAAATATTTAATCTAATCGCTCAATTGCACCCTCAACAAGATAGCGTCTTGCCATCTCTCTATACTTTTTCTTGTAGTTCAGCAGCTCTTCTTTTGCTGCAGGCTTATCAAGTATATTACCGATTATTTTGCATGGAACACCCACTCCAATTTCACCCTTTTCAAATTTAAAATTCTTCTTGGCCAGTGCACCTTCACCAAGTACAGCCCACTCCTCCATTACAACGAAATCTGAGACTGTGGAACTCATTCCAATGACGGCATTATCGCCAATTATTGCATTGTGAATCATTGCCTTGTGACCAACTGTAACATCATTACCGAGTACTGTGATATCATCAGGTCTTGCATGGATCACCACATTCTCCTGAATTGAGCAACCATTTCCAATCTCAATACTACCATAATCACCACGAATTACTGCACCTGGACCAATATAACAATTATTACCGATCACCACACCGCCTAGCACCACAGCAGAATCGGCTACATAGGTTCCAACGCCAATCTGGGGAATCTTACCCTCAAATTTCCAAATAGCCATGAGATTGAACTCGATTATTTACTTATAAACTCTGATTTTATCGCTTGTAATTCGGTTATGATTTTATTTAATTAATTAACCCATGTTGAAGCCCCAGTTCAGTTGTCCAAATGGCATATTTTGCAATATCAGTATCATCAATCAGATAACTGATTAGTTGTTCCTTGCTGTAATCCAGGTTTGAGTAGTAATCTATCAAGCATTGAACACATATTTTATCATTCAAGAAATCATCTTCTGGATTATTATGGGGACAATTGGACCTGATCTGCTCCTCCATCTCATCAGTGTTTACTTGCCTGTTCACCTGATCCTTGATATGATGACAATCATTCACATGACACGCAGTGCAAATTTTTAACCTTGTTGAGAGATCTGAATCTGCATGGCTCCAGTAGATATCCCTTGCTAGTTTACTCATAGTATTTAGAAGAGTATTTGATCTCCTCATATACACTCTTTGGGTGTAATCAGGTTCAGGTTGTTTGACACCTATGGGAAGCATAGGATAACTACTATGCATGGCATCGAGCATCATCATTAGTAAATCCTCATCAAGATCATCCTCGGCTTCATTGGATATGTTAAAATCACTGTTAGAAATATCCATGTTTATTAGATCGAGTAGATCTTTTGGATTAATTATATCGTCAGAGTTCATCTAATAATATCTACAACATTTGAGTATAAAAATATAGAGAGTATGGGTTCCCCGAAAGTATTTTGAGGGCTATGGAGTAATAATGGGAATTATTTCCATCCTCATCTACTCTAATCCGATTTTAAATATAGTCTATGTAAGAGTGACAAACGAAAGTATTCGGAAGATTCAATTAATTTGAGAATTTTTGAACATGGGAGTCATTCAGCAGATTTTGAAATTTTACTATCCTAATTGCCAGTAAAATGAAGATAGTTTT
>DAOUUM010000431.1 GCA_030668165.1 Candidatus Heimdallarchaeota archaeon | reverse complement strand
CAGATGTATCTCAATGAGATCCCCCTCACCTATTGAATTTTTCAGGTTCTCAGGAGTATCAGTAACCAGTATCTTCCCATCATCAATAATTGCGATCTCGTCGGATAGCTCATCAGCCTCGTCCATGAAATGGGTTGTAAGAATAACAGTCTTACCTTTCGCATTAGTTAGATCCTGAATGAATTTCCATACAAGAGCTCTGGACTGGGGATCCAATCCAGGTGTGGGCTCATCACAGACAACGATTTCAGGTTCATGAACGAGGGCCATGATAATATTGAGTCTTCTCTTCAATCCACCTGATAGTTTTTTCACCTGTACCTTTCTCTTATCCTCCAAGACTATCTCAGAAATAAGATTGTCAATTCTCTGCTTGGCAATTTCTTTTGGTATCTTATATAGCGATGCAACAAAATGAAGGTTTTCCTCGACAGTGAGATCTTCCCAGAGCACTAATTCCTGTGGAATCAATCCAAGCATGGTTTTTATTTCTCTCAGATCTGAGGAATTCTCAGGATTTTTTCCATCAATCATGATCTGACCTGAAGTTGGTACCAATAGACCTGTTAGCATTTTCAGGCTGGTTGTCTTCCCAGCACCATTTGGTCCCAAAAAGCCAAATACCTTGCCCTTGGGAATTTTCAATGATATATTATTTACTGCCAGTAAATCTCCATAGTTTTTTGATAGTCCATCAGCACTTATTATTGTTCCACTCAAATTATCCTATCCGTTCTAGTATTGCCTAGGACGATTAATTATTTAAAGTTTAATTTTGTTACCCTTTTGGATGTAACATATTATTGATATTTCCTCCAATTGGAATTCCATCAATTATGACCTTTGATGTGAAGATTCAAGCCTTTTTAACTTCATTCCATTCGAGATCACGAACTATAGTTTCCGATTCAGTTTCTTGGAGGATGCAGATACATTGGATCTCACCGTAGAAGGGGCCTGTTGAGAATATATGGAGCAATCTTCCATTGAATAAACTCTCAAATGCTCCCCGTCTTGCCTCATGTGCCCGAATAAAACGCTTCATTCTACTATTATGAAGGAACTCTCTTGTGGCATGTTCATTGAAGTAATAGGTCTCCTTTCCACGCATTGAAGGTTCAAAATGTTCTGTTAGATCATCCCGTGGATCGTTCCATTGAATCTGATAAAAGGCATCAAAAATTTTTTTCTGTTTCTCCTCATCCTCGATGGTCATAATACCCAAATAAGGCTTGGGAAGCTCTTCCAGTTCCTGTATTTTGGTAATAGGTCTGGGTACACCGCCATGAGCACAGATAGAACCATTAGGAGTAATTGCAGCAACTGAGATAAAATTATATAATATATCAAATAACTCGATGGCCACCTTTGCATCATCTCCATATATATTCTCAAGTTCACTCAAGAAACCATACTTCTTGTTGACTTTGATATCCTCATGATTACCCTTCAATGCAATCACTCGTTCGGGATAGTAAAGCATCAAGCTGAGAACGATGAGTATTACTGTTAATGAAGCCTCACCTCTATCGACATAATCACCCAGGAAAATTAACGAATTGATCTTCTCCTCGAAAAACAAGGTCATTATCCTTTGAGCAGTGGGAAGATCTCCGTGTATGTCACCCACTATTGTTGTATCTTTGAAGTTATCACCAAGGTATACTAGAGCTGGTTGAGTTTTTAGGAGATCCATGTACTCCTGAATAAATTTTTCGAGTTCAGCTATTGGCAATTTACTTTTGATATCATCATTGAAAGCAATTGGATCTTCAAATAATTCCTTGATAAGTGGATATATTCCCTCCGGATACTGCCTCATCTACAAATATATAGATGCCATAAGAGTTAATAAGTTAACGATTTAATGTAAATTAATATACCATAAATCTCAACTTATTAATTTAACATGGCTATTAATCCCTGAAAAATTTCTTGAGAAGAGGTCCACCGGAGAAGATATAGAATAATAACTCAATTAAAAACGACCCATTCTCTGAAGGGATACCATTCATTCTGCTCTCAAATGCATCCACAGTATTGCCAGCCAGATTTCCCATGCTTATCATTCTTACATAGTTCAAAATATCGTTTCCCTTATTTTTCCCATAGTATTGAAAGAGGGAATGTATTGTCTCCTTGGATGGTTTATTTTCAGTCTCAGCAAAATTTTGCGCAAACATAAGGCCTAATCTCTCTTCCTCGGGTATGTCATCAAAATCGGATTTGTAGATTGAATTGATCTCCTCCTGTGAGATACCAATCTTAAGAGCCATTTTTGTATGACCCCATGTACAGTACCTACAATCATTAACTGCAGTGGTTGCCAGCATTATTCTCTCAACAAATTTATCTGAGATCCTCTTGGCTCTCATCATTTCTCTCATCATAGAACGTCTAAGTATCATATTTGATATATCAGATTTGAGAGTAAAATAATTGTAACTTCTCTTTCTGTAATATCTTTTTTGTTTCAATATAATCCACTAATTTTACTGGATGCAGCAGATGATGGAATAATTAACAAAATCTGCCAATTACCATGAGTACATGAAATATTGAAATTTTAAATAGTTGCTATGTTTATCAGCATAGGTCAGGTATCAAGATTAGCAGGTGTATCAAAATTCACTCTCAGAAGATGGGAGACGGATGATTATCTTATGCCAGATTATAGGACCAAGGGAAATCACAGAAGATATCTGTACAGGAAAATAATGAATTTCCTTGGATTGAGTAAAGATAAATCGGAGAAAGAGGTCTTTATCTATGCAAGAGTTAGTTCAGGTATACCGAAGGATGACCTGAAAAGACAGATATCAAGCCTTGAGAATTATGCAAAAACTAATAATTGGAAAATTAAGGGAGTTTACAATGATATAGCATCAGGTTTGAATGGTGGGAGAAGAGATCTTCTGAAACTGATTACAGATATACCCACAAAAATCCCAGTGTTATTTTCCATTTTCCATGAGAGCCAATATATAAATGACTCAATAAAACTCAATTT
>DAOUUM010000230.1 GCA_030668165.1 Candidatus Heimdallarchaeota archaeon | reverse complement strand
TTGTGGTTACCTTAGATACTGCATCGGCAGAATTTCTATTAGGGAGAATTGCATCTGATATATTCGGTCGGGATGATAATGTATATGAGACGCCCCTACACTCTAAAAAGAGCAAGTTAATCCACATTTTAATTCCGATTGTGTACAGTCTTATTGTATTGACCACAGTGATAATGCTGTTGGAACTAAGTCAACCATCCGTATATTTCACGATTTTCATGATAATACCACTGATTTTTGTTGCAGCTTACAAGAACGTATTTTTATTCAATAATTATGCTCCTGATCTTGCAGCTAATCAGAATAACAAGTTCAAATTCACCACCGTTCAGATAGTAATCTCCTACTTCTTTTCTTCATTAATTTCAATTGGTTTGAGTTTTGCACTTATCCTGCTGGCCAATTATCAGATCAATCTAACGGTGATCCTGTTTATTATACTAATTGCAAGTAGCATCTATGTGTTCTTCCTCTCTGACCTGGGATTGTTATCCCTGGCCACTGGTTTGAACATGATTTCATTCACAGCAGGACTAAAAAATATCATAAATAATATCAAGGAATTGTTGAGATTGAGTAATCCTGTATCCCGAAAATTGGCAACTGCTCGGATCTCACTTATGATATCTTATTTTGCAATATTATCATATGGTGTGCATTATGGATTTTTAGGAATTCCCATCATATTATACCTGATATATTATCATAACAATGAGAAAATAAGTGCCTCCAGCTCAATGATGAGTATTAGAGCCTATCTGAATGATGTGACCCCCGCAACACTACCTAAACCACTTGCCATGCAGGTTGCTGATAGTCATCTCGATGTTCCTGAGAAATCAACCCAGAAAATCGAGGATCATGAAAACCCACCAGTTCGTCCCAGAGAATCTGCGGAAAAATCTGAAAAATCTACAGATAGATTGCTTCCCTATGCATCAAAGACCATTCATAAGATAATTAACCAGGTAAGGGGTAAACCACTGAATAATACCATATTCAAGGTTTGTACCGAGTGTAATATAAAACTAAGTGCCACAGCCCAGTATTGTCACACCTGTGGTGGAATGGTAGAATAATTTTGATTAGGTAAACAAGCCATTGCTTGCAATTTATGTTTCAAACAGAGCAAATATTATTTAATTCAAGTTTACTAAATTTTCAATGGCATCTGAATTAGTTAAACCACAAGCATTACTTACCGAGGCTATTGGTACATTCTCTATTGTTTTTATTATCGGTTTTTCATTTCTCAACTATGATCTGGGAATTTTCTCATGGGTTGAGATTGCATTTGCATCATTCACAGTGGTGGCAATCGCGATCTATATCGGTTTTAATGTATCTGGTGCAAATTATAATCCTTCAATCACCATATCATTAATAATCGGGAGAAAAATGAAGCCATCACATGGAGCTGGCTATATACTCTCACAGTTGATTGGTAGTATCCTTGCAGGTTTGTTGCTAATCTGGTTGGCCACAGATGATCAATTAATTGCTGCTGTTGATAACTCTGAACTGGGTATACCAAGCATCGTTACCGGGTACTCATTGCTACAGGCATTTTTCC
Organism: Candidatus Heimdallarchaeota archaeon; assembly: GCA_030668165.1. Lineage (GTDB taxonomy): Archaea > Asgardarchaeota > Heimdallarchaeia > Heimdallarchaeales > Kariarchaeaceae > JAJRQD01. The sequence continues at coordinate 3,904 of DAOUUM010000230.1, read as the reverse complement.
TTGAGTTCTTGTTCACCGCAGTTCTTGTTACACTATATCTCATCCTCGTAAGAGAGGATAACACTCCACATGCGTTGGCAACTATTCTTGCTTTGTTTGTATCAATGTCAACTATTGTAATTGGGCCACTAACAGGTGCATCTTTGAATATATCAAGAATATTTGGACCATCCATTATTTCAGGTATCTTCACAGATCAATGGATATACTGGCTCAGTTCAATATTAAGTGCAATCCTGGTGGGATTGGGTTTCAGGTATTCAAGTACGGTAGAAAATGATTTAGATAAAATAGATATACAATCTTAGCTTATTGAATTGTTAATTCGATCGAGTTTATATAAGCATTGGACATGTATTTATTTGGGAATATAACTTCAATAAAGGCGGATAAAGGGGTAACAATATGGATTTAACAACAATCATTATTTTGATTATAGTAGGATATGTTTTATTAAAAATATTTAGTGGATCCTCAAAATCAAAGAAAACTAAAAAAATAAAACAGTATAATAATCCGCAAAGAGCTCCTCAAAGAACTCCAGTTCAATCCAACAATATTGAACACAATGCAAAAAGACAGGTCTCACTTGGTAACTTTGATGAGGCCTCCAATTTATATTTACGAGCCGGGAGAATTTACCAGGCTGCTAAAACAAAGGCAATGAAGGGACCTTCTGCAGCTGCCGAGGTTGTTGACCTCATATCGGTAAATTACAAGGGAAATAGAGATACTCCTCTAAATAACCTTGTTGATGAATTTTATCACCGATTAAATAAACCCGAGGTTTCAATTGCATTGCTAAGACTTATGGGTCAGCACGACAGGGCTAATGCCATCCAGACTGTGGCCTTTCCAAATGAGACCAGCCAACCTAGCGGAGATCGTTTTGCCCAGGAGGACGTGACTGAGGTAAGTGAAAGTTTTCAAACTACTAGTGAAACTGTTGCTGAATCCAAACCATCCCTTGATATTATGACCAATAATAAAGATGATACTATGGGAGTCATCTCTGATAATGAGTTGGATAGCTTTCTTGATTCTGCTGAACCAGCAAAAACTGATGATTCTACAACCAAGACAGTATCCGCAGATATCCCGAATACATTGATGATGGCACCTGGAGATCTGGGTGAGAACTGTATTGCATGTAGAAAATCAATCAAATCAGGAGATTCATTTATTTATTGTTTAAATTGTGGTAAACCTGGTCACTACAAGCATCTAGGTGAGATGATAAAGGTCACCGGTAAGTGCCCAAGTTGTGGTAAAAGGCTTGTATTAAGCATGTTTGATCTTGAATAGATAAATTATTTATTGAATTCACCTAATTTTACTTGTATAAACCGATATTATTTTACTTTGGATCGCATGTTCTATCTTATACATGGGTCATTATACGTACCTACCATTTCACTAGTTTATATATTCAAGTGTATATAACCCTGCAAGTAACTAATTCCGATTAGTTGCTGTCGGACTAGGACAGTATCAGCCTGTCATTTCCTGTAACCTGGAAGTACGGAAAAGACTGACACAGGCCGAATGCCCTCAGGGAAGTCCAGTCGAGAGACAAACCGGCACGAACTACTGTGGAAAAACCTTATGGAAAGGCCACAGAGTCAATATGGTCTGTCGGAAAGCACGGCAAACCAGTCTTCAATGAGGCTAGGAAGCAGAGAAGCTGGACATAGTAACCGTTCAGAGGAACGACATTGGATACAAACAAGGAAATAAATTATTTCTGAGTGATGGTGACATCAGGATCTGATGGAAACAACGTGTAATTTCACATGTTATCAATGTATGTGAAAATGATCATGAGCTCCAAAAGAGATAGAATGAGAATAAATGCTCGAAGAGAATTGAAGAAGGACAACATAGATATAGATGAATTCAAAGATTTTGGAGAAAGGGGAAAGGCAAAAGAGACCAAGAAGCCACCATCTCTGTTAAGTGGTTACACATTTGCATTTTTAGGGGTTTTTTCATTTATGATGTTCTGGAACTCTGGTCAGTACATAGTAGCAATGGGTGTCGGTGCACCATTTACATTACTCGGTATCTATCGTACTTACAAGGCAACAATGGCAAGAACTAAAAAACAGACATTATAAAATGAGACAAAATTAATCTGATTCAATCTTAATTCTAACATTTTTGAAAAAAATTGATATGATAGCAATTGTAAATACTAACAACTATGTTCTTACTCCAAATATATGGTGATGGCCATCATAAAGAAGTGTTAGATAAAAATATTGAATTTGGAATAGATGAAGCCTTTATTCTCATTCATTCTGATAAAAAAAAATTCTATGTCTGGGTTGGCAAACATTCAAGTGTGAGAAAGGAATTTTTGGCATTCTCAGAGGCAAGAAAAATTATTGAGGATACTAATTTTGAGATGATAAGAGTACAGGAGCAGACTAAAGAAAAAGCATTTGGTAAGCTATTAAATCGCTGGAAAAAACAGGGGACAGTAAATCAGGATGGTATTCTAATACAACATAGCAAAAAATACAAAATTAACACTGATGTAATCCCGGAGATCCTCTCTGAAGTATGGACAATAATAGAAGTGATTGAGGAATGTAAAAAATTACCAAGAATAGAGAATCATTGTTTGGATTATATCGTTGTTAACGAACAGATCTATACAGTTTCTATTGAGGATGAATGGGAATATAAGCTGGTTAGAGACCTTAGTCATGGAATTTTTGAGGTTGATATTTATAAGAGTAGATTCTATTTGAAAAATGATAAATTGGTTGCAATTGAACTCTGGCGCAAGTTAAACAATCCTAGCGATTAATTATTGACTAATATTACTCAATGGATATTTATTTGTCCATACTTGAGAGTGATATTTAAAATAAATTTGTACTAATTTATTGAAATTGGTAGGGAAATATAAAAATAAGTAGTCTTTACTTATCTCTTGATAGAGGATACACCTTTGAGAAGTATAGTAGCAGAAGAAAAAATAAAACTGATATTGCTAGGAAATGGAGCTGTGGGAAAGACTTCTATGGCTACACGTTACACAAAAAACCGCTTCATACCTAAGTATAAACCATCTTTAGGTGTTGATTTTCTTGCTAAACGCATTCAATTGGAACATAAGGTCCTGAAAGTCATGGTATTTGATACAGGCGGTCAAGAATTCATTTCAACTCTGAGAAAGAGGTACTATCATGGCGCAGCGGGAGCTATTGTTGTATTCGATATGTGTGCTCGGGATAGTTTTGAAGGATTAAACAAGTGGATTAATGAATTACAAAAGGAGATTCCAGGTGTACATACGGTTATTGTTGCAAACAAGAGTGATCTTTTTGATCAGAGAACAGTGACTACTGAGGAAGGTAAAGCATATGCTGAGGCCAATAATTCAGAATACCATGAAACCTCAGCACTGACCGGTGAAAATGTAGAGAAAATATTCCAAATATTTGTCAATAGATTATTAGACAGCAGTAACAATTGAGACTTTGTTTTACCATTTTACCTCCATTATATTAGCTTTATTGGATATCTGAAATTAATAGAAACTACTTGAAACTGATAAAATGTCAACTCAAACATATATGGTATATACAAAATTAATCATGGGGAGAATTTCCATACTTGCCTGTGAATATGCTTCCTAGTTTATTAAGATCACAATAATTTGTTAGAAGGAGAAAATTTGAACAATATTAGTAATCCCAATATTTAATTTGCCCATTCTTTCAAATCTCGGTTAAAATTAATTGAATTTGTACAATTTGAGGATTTACCACTTTTCAAATAGACCTCATCTTTAATAATTCGTAATTCCGTACAGAAGTTGGATCTCAGACATTTACCTGAGGTTATATATGATTTAGATCTTGGATTATGACCCAGTGAACAATTATTACCC
>DAOUUM010000347.1 GCA_030668165.1 Candidatus Heimdallarchaeota archaeon | reverse complement strand
AATGCTTATCCATTTGAAGCTCTAATCAAAAAGATGAATGAGGAAATGGAGAAAGATGATATCCTATTCCACTCAAGAACCTTTGAGGATAACACAATAAAAATAGTGAGTGAATTCATTGAATATTTACAAAATAGTGACAATTCAAATTATTCACATTTGGTGAAATCATACAAGGTACTCATATTATTCTTTGGTGAGTGGTTACAAATGCTGAAAGATGAGGAAATGATATATCCCGAAGCCTTGATGATTATCTCTCCCATAATCAGTTTTTGTCTGGTGCAGATATCACAGAGATTTTTTGAACTGGATAGATCAACTGAAGCATTTTTGAACTATATCAATCTACATTACTTCATGATATTCTTTAATCAGGAATTGCTCAATACCGAAGTATGGAAAATGAGAAAATCTGATGAAGAAACCACCAAAGATGATATATTGAAGAAATTCAATTCAATTATTCAGAATTGGAGTTTGGTTGATCTGATTACACTGAAAGAGGCTAATAAATTTATTGCTGAATTTGAATTATCCTTCTCCAATCTTTCGGTCACTTCAGGTGGAGATCTTGACGGTATGGTTGAGGATGATGTGTTGATAAATTTCATGGATCTATCTGCAGATCTTGAGGAATTCATTCAACAAATAGTTGGACCTGATGCTGATATAACGGAGATGATAAGAAATAGTAATCTATATCAGGGACCAAGAGATGATACAAATGACGTATTCCGATTTCTTGGATTTAATTCCAGTAAAAGCGATGGTCCAGAATCACCATTTCCATTAATCAGGGACATTCATAATGTGGCATCCGCAATATCACTTTTCCCCATATCACTAGAATCAGTTGAGATAATGGCCAATTACGAGCATTATTCAGATTTTATTGATATCATGTCAGGCTCAAGTGATAAGTAGAATAATATTGCCAATTAATAATTTTTAAAAATATCAACACCAAATTAATACAAATGATATTTAATCTAAGGATGGCTCACCAGACAAATTCGCCATTATTTATATTTTCAAATGTTTTCTGTAATTCTTCAAAGGTCCATACTGATTAAATAATACTAATTTGAAATATAGTCTGTAAAATTGATTTAAATCAAATAATAAACCCTAAACTTTTAATAATTTATTTTATTATTACAGATTAGAAGGTTTTGATTTTGAAAGGTGAATGCTTTATGGCCTATCTCGATACTCTCGAATAAGTCTACAAATAATTTTAATTCAATATTCACAGACATCAGACCGGACAAATTTTGCAATATTAATTGTATAGAGGTGACTTTAGTTGAAAAATAATGAATCAAGATACATCGTAACTAGCGCGCTGCCCTACGTTAACGGTGTTAAACATCTAGGAAACTTAATTGGTTCCCTATTACCAGCAGATGTCTATACCAGATATCTTAAGCTAAAAGGTAAGGATGTAATTTACATCTGTGGAACTGATGAACATGGAACACCATCTGAGCTATCAGCATTGGAGGCAAATGTGCCAGTTGATCAATATTGCAATGAGATGTACGTTGTGCAGAAGAAAATCTACGAGGATTTCGGATTGAAATTTGATTATTTTGGTAGAACTTCTGATGTCGAGAATCATGAAATTACAAAAGAAATATTTCTTGCTTTGAATGAAAATGGATATATTAACGAAAAAACTAGTACTCAGTTGTATTCAACAAATGAGGATAGATATCTCCCGGACCGATATGTGAATGGGATCTGTCCACACTGTGGCTATGAGAATGCCAGGGGAGATCAGTGTGAGGGATGTTCAACCCTTTTGAATCCTATTGAACTTATCAATCCATATTCAATCACTGATAAAGAATCTCCCATAGAAGAACGTGAGGTTCGGCATTTCTACATTGATCTCCCCTCACTTCAAACAAAGGTGGAGAAATGGGTGGATTCTAATGATCAGTGGCCCACCACAACCATCACAATTGCGAAAAAATGGTTGAAAGAAGGCCTAAAAGAACGATCAATCACCCGTAATCTTCACTGGGGTATTGATATTCCCTTGGAGGGTTATGATGATCTTGTATTTTACGTGTGGTTTGATGCTCCCATTGGTTATATCAGTATAACTAAGAAGTGGGCAAATGAGATTGTTAAGAAACCAGAATTATTTGATAAGTACTGGAAAGATAAGAATACCAAATTGATTCAGTTCATGGGTATCGATAATGTACCTTTCCATACAGTGACCTGGCCCTGTTCCATACTGGGTGCAGATCAAGGATATATACTTGCCAATGATGTCAAAAGTTTTCAGTGGCTCACTTATGAGAAGGGTAAATTCTCGACCTCTCAGAAACGAGGAGTCTTCACTGATACTGCATTGGAGTTATATCCTCCTGATTACTGGCGTTATTATCTTCTACTAATTGCTCCCGAAAGGCAGGAAACTGATTTCCAATGGGAGGGCCTTCAATCAGCTGTTAATAATGATTTGAATAACTTACTCGGAAATTTGGTAAATAGTATAGTTACATTCTCTCACAAGAATTTTGAGGGTAAACTATCCGAAATTACCTTTGGTGATAAGGAAAAGGACTTACAAGACGCATTAAAGGAATGCATTTCTGAATACACGAAAACTCTGGATGAGGTAGAATTTCAAAAACCATTGAAAGCCCAGAGAAAATTTTGGCAATTTGCCAACAAGTATTTCCAGGAGAAAGCTCCCTGGACATCAATCAAAACAGATAAGGCGGCCACAGCATCAACATTATCCATAATTGCTCATTCTCTGAGGTCTATGGCCATATTATTGGCCCCATTTGCACCATTCACTGCTGAGAAGATCTTTGATCAGCTCGGTCTGGATGCCCAGTCAGTTCATGAGTTGAAACTTGATGATATCGTTGATTGGGATTGTCTGGTTGGAACCACATTGCCTGAATTCAAGGGAAATTTATTTACCAAGATAAGCAACAAGGAAGTTGAGGCTCTCAAGGAAAGATATGGTGCCAAAGAGGAAGCCAAGGAAAAGAAATCTAAGAAGAAGTACAAAGGAGAGAAGAAGGAAAAAAGTAAAAAGGAAGAGAAAATGAAAGAATCTGATAAAAATACCTCTGATCTAATTGAGTATGATGATTTTGTCAAGGTGAGATTTGTCAGCGCAATCATTTTGGAAGCAGAACCCCATCCCAATGCAGATACCTTACTTGTTTTAACAGTCGATGATGGAAAGCGCAAGGATCGTAAGCTCTGTGCAGGCATTAGGAAGGATTATGACGCTAAGGATCTGATTGGACGAAATGTGGTCATTGTAGATAATCTCAAGCCAAGAAAATTACGTGGAGTGCTGAGCGAGGGAATGGTTCTCGCAGTGGATGATGACGAGGGAATATCTCTGTTAAGGCCTGATAGATCGGTTCAAGCTGGTTTAAGAGTTAGTTAATTTTTATCCTCCCTTAGTAAAAGAATTATCAAATAATTTATTATCAATTTCTACAAATCTATTATTACTGATATATAATTTTCTAATAATCTCGACCAATTCTGGTTTGAGATCATCTATTGCAAAATCCGGAATTTCCTCAATAATCTCCAACTCAAATACATATGGATAATCCTCACCAAATGGTGAATTCTTTTTCTTCACAGGTTTGGTTTTGATCTTGCACTTCCAAAGATCCTCAACACGGATATCCTTGCTGGTGTAGGATTTTAGAAAGGGAAAACCCTTAATTTTTATATCTCCCTGATTCAATCCAGCAATAAATAAGATATCACTTCCTGGAACAATCTTATCAATGAATTTTGAATCTGATGTAATTCCCCACAGGTATTCTGTTT
>DAOUUM010000583.1 GCA_030668165.1 Candidatus Heimdallarchaeota archaeon | reverse complement strand
GCTTCCTCGATGGGGTAATATCCTCAGGATTACCATAGGTACTTTCCATAATAATCGCTTCCAATCTGGGAAATTTGTATATGGATCTGTCTAGTAATCTTGAGTTTGCAAATTTGAAGTCATGAGCAAAAGCCAGATTGTATTTACCATTTCCAACATGCAGATGAACAATTGCTGATCCAAGAATGTGTCCGGCATTATGGAAGGTGAGTTTGACTCCTGGTGCAATATCTGTCACCTCTCCATAATTAATTGGTATGGTATGTATTGTGGTCTTGCGGATATCCATCTTAGAATAGGGTTGTAATTTGCCCTCTTTCAAGGCAATATCTAGATAATCAATCTGAAGCATTGTCATAAGATCTCTAGTTGGTTCGGTTGTGTAAACTGGTCCCTCATAACCATATTTGAAGAGAAATGGTACAAAACCACTGTGATCAAGATGAGCATGCGAAATTATCACTGCATCGAGATCATTTATGTTAAATTCAGGTAGATCAAAACGTGGTAACATCTGAGATGATTTGCTTGATCCCACACTCACTCCACAATCGATCAGTATATTTGCATCTCCTGTGGTCAATAGGGTCGATGAACGACCAACCTCCTTGTACCCTCCAAGTGCAGTAATTCTTAGAATGGGTTCTTCAAGTAATTCTTCCCTGTGTACTATCTTTCCAATGGTGAGTAAAGCCTTTTTTCGCTCCTCTGAATCAGAGGACAACACATTTCTGATGGACCGGATGACATTGGATTCAAGAGGAGAGATTCTATATATCTTTGGTCTCCAAAGTGTCTGTCTTATAATTTCTTGCAGGAATTTAGCATCCCTACCATATATTTTCTTGGGCTTATCCACACGAATTATAACCTCACCCAATGAATCATCAAAATCAACATCTCCAACCTCTACTTGATCCTTTAATATCTCATTGATAATTTGTTTTACTTCATCATATCCCTTGCGTATAGATGGATCAGATCTAAATACAACTCTTTTTCTAATCTTCCTAGCAATACTTGTGATGAGATCTACACTACCCACATCAGCCAATACACTGATATTTTTGGAATAAATCGCAACTTCTGGTCCTTCAAACTCAATTTTTGTTATCTGGGCATCACTTGGAATGATTTCCATTATCTGTTCTTTTATCGATTTTAGTACTGTTTCTGACGACAAATTAATTCACTCAATTAACTTAGTTCCCCCAAACTCAATTCTCCATTAGAAGAAGAATATCCATGTCTGTGATAGTTCGATAT